>CADBNM010000044.1 GCA_902796055.1 Oscillospiraceae bacterium | reverse complement strand
GTAAATTATCTGTTTACGCTGTAGAGCAGTAAAATCTGATAATCAAAGCAGGGCATTTGCCCTGCTTTTTCTTTTTTATCTCTCTTTCTCGTAATCTCTCCGATTTTCAATTTTCACATTCCTTGCTTTTCTCTCATATTATAAATTGATTAAAGATTATTCTTTTTTCATTAAATTTTTAGTAGGAAAAGTCTATGCCTAATAAAAATGCCGAGCTTAACAGCAGGCAAAACGGTTGCAGCAGAGCGTATAAAAACGCTTTGGCGGCAGATGTAAACAGGATTTATGACTCTTGCGCGGATAGAGATTGCCTTGAAGATTTGGAAGTCGTTTTTCCCGAAAGAGCGGCGGTTTTGCTCGATACGGCTTGTTCCGTAAAGGCAAAAAGTGCCGAGATTTTAACAGCCTATGTGGGTATGGACGAAGTATCCTACAACAGAGGTTGCTACGGCGTGGAATGTGATTATTATTTCTTGGTAAATTGCGATATTTATCAGCCGAATTCAAGCATTCCCGATAGTGTTCAGGGCGTTTGCACTTTCACAAAAAGAAGTATGCTTTACGGCGGAACGGGAAGCGTAAATACTTTCTCAAGTACTGATAATTCGCCGCTCCCGTCGTCCGTAACCCAGCCCATAGCAAAAGTTCAGGCGATGACTCCCGTAGTTTTGGGCGGAGAGTTGGTTAATGACAGAGCGAGAAGCTGTGTTCAGATTCCCGAAACGGTTAACGAAGCGCTCGGCGGAGATTTAGTACAAAACGAGGGCGAAAAAACATTTTATGTCACCTTAGGTTTGTTCTCAATTATGCAACTGAGCCGCAATGTTCAAATCACACTTCCGGCTTATGAATTTGCAATTCCCGAAAAAGAGTGCAATGTCGGCAGCGAAAGACCTTGTGATGTATTCAGAACTTTCGATTTCCCGCTTGATGAATTTTTCCCGCAGGGCGGCGGAAAATGCAATCCGTGTGGCTGCGATAGAGAAATGGATTACGAAGGTCATTGTCCCAACCGAAACCGCAGAGAAAGATAAAATTTAAAAACACGCTTTGAAACATCAAAGCGTGTTTCAGACTGTCGAAAAAGTGGCTAAAACCGTGCAGACTGTTATTATTATTTTGATTTAGAGCTATTCTAAAACTTTGTGTAGAAAATCAATTTAAACGAATAAATTAATTTCTCTTATAAGGGAAACCGCTGAAACCTTGCAGTTTCAGCGGTTTTGCATTTTATTGTCTTTTCGCAATTTCTCCTGTCGCAAGGCTGTCGCAACGCTCGTTAAACGGATGTCCGGCATGACCTTTAACCCAAGTAATATCAACTTTGTGAACTTCGCAAAGCGCCAGAAGTTCTTCCCATAAATCCGAATTAAGGGCAGGCTTTTTATCGCTTTTTTTCCAACCGTTTTTTTGCCAACTTTTTGCCCAACCCTTTGTAAGTGCGTCAGCCACATATTTTGAGTCCGTGGTAAGTTCAACCTCGCACGGCTCTTTAAGAGCCTTCAAGCCTTCGATTACGGCGGTAAGCTCCATTCTGTTGTTTGTTGTCTCTTTTTCAAATCCCGATATTTCTTTTTCCGTTCCTTTGTATACAAGAACTGCGCCCCAGCCGCCGGGACCGGGGTTGCCGGAACAAGCGCCGTCTGTATAAAGCTCAATTTTTTTCATGCTGCACCTCCGATTTAGTTAATTATATCATTTTAGCGCGCATATATCAATAAATATTCATATATAATTTACTTGACATTAGACTATAATATTTGTAAAATATTTAATATATTTATTAGAATGGGTAAGTTTACATACTATTTCGGAAAATACTAAAAAGATGAAAGGAAGATACATTTTTAATGGCTGCTAAGGAAATCAAAAAAAGCCCTGTAAATAAATCGCAGAAGCAGGGAAAGCGGCGTGTGGTGAAGAATTCGTATTCAGGTAAGAAAAAAGCGGTAAATAAAACCACAAGTAAGAATAATAAAAAGCCGTCACCGGCAAGAGCCAAGAAGGCGACGGTCAAAAGAACTCAGGCAAGAAAAACCGTCAGATTGCCTAAGGATATAAATATAACCTTTTTGGGCGGCTTAAATGAAATAGGAAAAAATATAACGGTTTATGAATATGCGGACGAAATGCTTGTGGTGGACTGCGGTCTGGCGTTTCCCGACACCTCTTTGTTGGGCGTTGACGCCGTAATTCCCGATTTCACTTATCTTAAAGAAAATGCCGCTAAAATTAAAGCGATTATTATCACTCACGGTCACGAGGATCATATAGGCGGTTTGCCTTATCTTATGAAAGAGATAAACGCTCCGATTTACGGCACGCCTCTTACCGTGGGGCTTATCGAATATAAACTTAAGGAGCACGGCATATTTGATAACTGTACCTTAAAAAAATTCAATGCGGGCGATATTCTTAAAATCGGCAAATTTGAAGTTGAGTGTATTCATGTTAATCACTCTATTCCCGACGCTGTGGCGTTCGCAATCAAAACAGGAGCGGGAACAATAGTACAAACAGGCGATTTTAAGATTGATAATACGCCCATTGATTCCGATGTAATAAATATTCCGCGTTTTGCGGAACTCGGCGCTCAAGGAGTCCTTGCGCTTTTGCAGGATTCAACAAATGCCGAAAAGGAAGGCTATACTCTTTCCGAGAGCCTTGTTGGAAAAACCTTTGAGGAATTATTCAGAGACGCAGGCAAAAAGCGTATAATCGTCGCAACCTTTGCTTCAAATGTTCACAGAATACAGCAAATCCTGAATGTTGCCAAGTCTCTTAAGCGCAAGGTTGTCGTTATGGGCAGAAGCATGGAAAATATAGTTAAATTAGGCGAAGAGCTCGGCTATTTAAAAGTTTCCAAAGGTCTGCTTATAAATCAAAATGAAATAAAAAATTATCCCGACAGTAAGCTGGTACTTATCTGCACGGGTTCTCAGGGCGAGCCGATGGCGGCGCTTTCAAAGATGGCGCTGAGCGAGCACAGGACTGTTGAGGTTGGCGCGAATGATTATGTTATTATTTCTTCCCGTCCGATACCCGGCAACGAAAAGGGCATAGGTAATGTTATTAACGCTCTTATGCAGCACGGAGCCGATGTTATTTATGAAAATATGTATCAAACTCATGTTTCGGGACACGCTTGCGCCGAAGAGCTTAAAATGATGATAAACCTTGTTAAGCCCAAACTGTTTGTTCCCGTGCACGGCGAGCAAAAGCACCTCAAGAAGCACGCTGAGCTTGCAATGAGTATGGGATATAAGAATAAAAGCATTCTCATTAGTGAAAACGGCGAGAGTGTAAACATAAATTCAAAAGGCGAGGTTACGAAAAGAGAAAAGGTCGAAGCCGGTCAAATATTTATTGACGGTTCGGGTGTAGGCGATGTTGCAAGTATTGTGCTCAGGGACAGAAGCAAGCTTTCCGCTGCAGGTATGGTTGCTGTTTCGGCGGCTATTGACAATCACTCGCGTTATATGCTTGCAGGTCCCGAGGTTATCTCGCGAGGCTTCGTTTATGTTAAAGAAAATGAAAAGCTGATGGATACTCTTGCTAAAAAGAGTGAGGACGATATTCGCAGATATCTCAACTCAAAGAATTATGATTTGAATGCTTTGCGCACAAAGATCAGGGATGATATTTCTCAGCTAATTTACCGTGAAACCAAAAGAAATCCGATGATACTGGTTATTATAATGGAGGTTTAGAAAATGAAAGTTGTACTTCTTCAGGATGTTAAAAGCCTTGGAAAGAAAGGCGAGCTTGTAAATGCGGCAACGGGTTATGCAAGAAATTTTTTGCTCGCAAAGGGGCTTGCCGTTGAGGCTGACGCAAAGGCTATGAATGAGCTTAAAAACAAAAAAGCGGCTGAAGATTATCATAAGGCTCAGGAGTTGAAAGCTGCTGAGGACTTGGCAGCAAAGCTTAATGACAAAACTGTTAAAATTAAAGCAAAAGCGGGAAGTGCCGGCAGGCTTTTCGGTTCCGTAACAACAAAAGAAATTGCGGCGGCAATCAATAATGAATTCGGTTGCGATATTGATAAGAAAAAGGTTTCTATTGACGCTGATATTAAAACCTTCGGCACATATAATGTTATTGTCAAGCTTCCGCAGGGCGTAAGTGCAAAGCTTTATATTTCAGTATGTGAGGCATAATATGGCTGATTTATTTAATATTGAGGAGCTTCCTTGTTCCGTTGAAGCAGAGCAGGCGCTTTTAGGCTGTATATTGAAAGAGCCGGGCTGCTTTAAAGATATAGGCGACAAGGTTAAGGCTGATGAGTTTTATATCGAACTCAACCAAAAAATATTTGAGGTTATGGCGAGCCTTGATGCGCTTGGCAGAACTCTTGACCCTGTTGTGATTAACGACAGGCTTAAAGAAAATGACGATTGGGGAGAGCAAAACGGCAGAAAATATCTGCTTGAGCTTGCTCAGTCTGTTCCAAGCACGGCTAATGTTGAGCAGTATGCAAACATAGTGCGTGAAAAATATTATTTGAGAAAAATCATCGGTGCGTCTAAAGAAACTATTGCCGAAGCAACGGCTGCAGGCGAGGATGCAAACGATGTTATCGACTCTGCCGAAAAAAAGATTTATGACATTCGCTCGGGCAGGTCTATTCAAAATGAGCCTAAGCGCATAGGCGATATACTTATCGGCGAGGTTATGCCGAGGGTAGACCGCCTTTCGAAAGGCGAGGAAGAGGACAAGGGCATTGAGTCGGGATACAAAATTATTGATAAGGTTTTAACGGGCTTTAATAAGGGCAACCTAATAGTAATAGGCGCTCGTCCCGCTATGGGTAAAACAAATATTGCTCTCAACTTCGCAAGAAATGTAACAATGCTAAAAAACAAAACGGCTGTTTTGTTCTCTTTGGAAATGAGTAAAGAGGAAATAGCCGAAAGGTTACTTGCGCTTGATTCGGGAATTTCAAACGGCAAGCTGCGTTCAGGCGAGCTGGAGGGTGACGATTGGAAAGCCTTGGGCGAGTCCATCGGCAGATACACTGTTACTAATCTTTATATTGACGATACAAGCCATATGACCGTGGCTTCAATGAAAAGCAGAATAAGAAGAATACCCGGTGTGGATATTGTGTTTATCGACTATCTCGGTCTTTTAACTGCTGCGGGCAGGAAAGAAAACCGCGTTCAGGAAATATCTTCAATTACAAGAGATTTGAAAATAATGGCAAAAGAACTCGGCATACCCGTTGTGGTTTGCGCACAGTTGAACAGAGGCTCGGCGGAGGGCAAGGCAAGAAAGCCCGTTTTAACCGACCTCAGAGAATCAGGCTCCATTGAGCAGGACGCCGATGTTGTGCTCTTTTTGCACCGCGATTTCTACTATACTACTCCCGGTGAGGAGCTTCCTCCCGAGGCGGAGGAAATAGA
This sequence comes from Oscillospiraceae bacterium, assembly GCA_902796055.1. Classification (GTDB taxonomy): domain Bacteria; phylum Bacillota; class Clostridia; order Oscillospirales; family Acutalibacteraceae; genus RUG714. Next base: position 27,931 of record CADBNM010000044.1, on the reverse strand, counting down.
CCCGACAAAAGCGGAGCTTATTATTGCCAAAAACCGTCATGGCGGGCTTGACAGTATTCCGTTGCATTTTGACGGTGAACACTCTAAATTTACTGCTATTGAATATATCAGAGAAGCTGATATTGATTGATGAAAACAAAAGTAATTCAAACAATAAAAAAGTATAATATGCTTTCTTCGGGCGAGAGCGTCGTGCTCGGTCTTTCGGGCGGCAAGGATTCCACTGCGCTGCTTTATGTTTTAAATGACATAAAAGCGGATTTTGGCATAACGCTTCAAGCCGTTCACATCAACCACAATCTTCGCGGCGAGGAAGCGGCTCGCGATGAAGCCTTTGTCAAAGACCTTTGCGAGAAGCTCGGAGTTTCGCTTACCGTTTTTTCTTTCGATGTAAAGGCGCAAGCGAAAAAGCGGGGAGAAGGCGAGGAGGAATGTGGCAGGAAGCTGCGTTACGAAGCATTTGAAAGCATAGGAGCGGATAGAATCGCAACCGCGCACACTTTGTCCGATGTCGGTGAAACGCTGCTTTTTAATCTCACACGGGGAAGCGGAGCGAAAGGACTTTGCTCTATCCCTCCCGTAAGGGATAATATAATCCGTCCGCTGATTGAGTGCACTTCCGAGGAAATCCTTGATTATTTGAGGGCAAACAATGTTTCTTATGTTGAGGACTCGACTAATTCCAATACCGATTATTCGAGAAATCTTTTAAGGCATAGGGTTATTCCCGAGTTAAAGAAAATCAATCCCGATTTTGAAAGCGCTGTTCTGAAGCTTACGGCTGTGCTCAGAAGCGAAACCGATTATATTTCGCTTAAAGCGGGCGAGCTTTTAAAAGAAGCGTGTATTTCCAATGGTGTTTACAGTGCCGAACTTATTTCAGCGGCACACGCTGCCGTTAAAGCTGAGTGCATAAAGCTTATTTTAGCAAAAGAGGGTATAACGCCCGAATATAAGCACATTAAAGATATAGAAAACATTTTAGGGAGCGGGGGTTTAACTCAGATTTCAGGCGGCAGATTTATAAGAGTGAGAAACGGTGCGCTTGATTTCCCCGATTTTTCCGTAACGCCCGAATATTCTTTTGAACTGTCCGAAGGCGAATTTGTTTTGCCAAAAGGTATTTTAAGCGTAAAAAAAATCAATTGTGAACAATTTGAAAATTTAAAGCAAAGTGAGTTTTCATTTTTTATAGACTGTGATAAAATAAACGGTGAGTTAATTTGCCGCAACCGCCGCGCGGGCGACAGCTTCTATGACGGCAGAAGAAAACTGACTAAAACAATGAAGGATTTTCTTAATGAAAATTCTATCCCGCCCGAAAACAGAGCGTCGTATCCGGTTTTTGAATTAGCGGGAGAGGTAATAGGAACTGTCGGCGCTTCAGCCGATAAAAAATATACGGCAGACAAAACAAGCAAAAGCATTATATTTGTACATTATGAATGGAGGTAACTATGTCTAATATGAGAGAGGATATGGCATATATTCTTGCAGAGGAAAAAGAGATAAAAGAAATATGCAAAAGGCTTGGCAAGCAAATATCCGAGGATTACAAGGACAAGGATATTTTTATTGTCAGCGTTCTAAAGGGCGCGTTTGTTTTCTGCGCAGATGTTTTCAGAAATATTGATATTCCGTGCGGAATAGACTTTATGGCGATTTCATCTTACGGCTCGGGAACGACCTCCGGCTCAATAAAACTCATAAAAGACCTCTCCGTTGATATAGCGGGCAAAGATATACTTATAGTTGAGGATATTTTGGATAGCGGTATGTCGCTTTCATATACAATAGCTTTATTAAAGACCAGAAACCCGAACAGCATAAAAATCTGCACCCTGCTTGATAAGCCCGATAGGCGAAAGGCGGATATCAAGGCGGATTATGTAGGCAAGGTTATTCCCGATGAATTTGTTGTCGGCTACGGTCTTGATTACGATGAAAAATACAGAAACTTACCTTATATCGGCGTTTTAAAGCGCGAAATTCACGAAAATAATAAGGAGAATATAAATGGATAACAATTCTAAAAAAACCGATAACAGCAAAACTTCAAAGGTGAGAACCATTGTTCTTTATGCTTTGATGCTTGCGATTTTTATCGGAGGACTTGCTTTCATCGGCTCTAAGCAAAACAAGCAGGATGAAAAGAAGTATTATCAGGTGGTTCAGTGCTTTGAACAGGGCAAGGTAAGCGAGTATTCGCTCAATTTGAGCAACGGCAAGCTCGTTTATAAGCTCACAGGCGATAAAAAGACTTATGAGTATACCGTGCCGAATGTAAGTATGTTCGTTGATGATATTCACGATGATGTTATCAAGTATAATATCAACAATCCCGACAAACCGATAAAAGCGGATTATCAAAAAGGCTCGGACAATACGGTTTGGATTTCCATTTTGCCGACGGTTGCTTTAATCGCACTTGTGGGCGGCGCATACTTCTTCCTCATCAAGAGAATGGGCAGCGCTATGGGTAACGACCACCGTTCGGCTATGAATTTCTCGCGAGCAAAGGTGCGTAAAGGCGCAGACCAAAAGGATAAAAAAACCTTTGCCGATGTTGCGGGTGCTGACGAGGAAAAAGAGGAGCTTTCCGAGATTGTTCGTTTCCTCAAAGACCCTCAGAAGTTTAACGATCTTGGTGCAAGAATTCCCAAGGGCGTATTGCTTGTAGGACCTCCGGGAACAGGTAAAACCCTGCTCGCAAAGGCAGTAGCAGGTGAAGCCGACGCTCCCTTCCTTTCAATTTCCGGTTCAAACTTTGTTGAACTTTATGTAGGTGTCGGCGCGTCGCGTGTAAGAGATTTGTTTGAGCAGGCTAAAAAGCAGTCGCCCGCAATCATATTCATTGATGAAATTGACGCTGTAGGCCGTCACAGAGGCGCAGGCATGGGCGGCGGACACGATGAAAGAGAGCAGACTCTTAACCAGCTTCTTGTTGAGATGGACGGTTTTGGCGTTAACGAGGGAATTATAGTAATTGCCGCAACCAACAGACCCGATATTCTTGACCCCGCTCTTTTAAGACCCGGCAGATTTGACAGGCAGGTAACAGTAAGCTATCCCGACTTGAAGGGAAGAGAGGAAATTCTTAAGGTTCATGCAAGAAATAAGCCTCTGGCTCCCGATGTTAAGCTTAAAACCGTTGCTAAAACCACTGCGGGCTTCACGGGCGCAGACCTCGAGAATCTTCTCAATGAAGCGGCGCTTCTTGCGGCAAGATATGATTTGAAAGCCATTACCATGGAACAAATTGAAGAGGCTGCAATCAAGGTTGTTATGGGTCCCGAAAAGAAATCGCACAAGATGACCGATAAAGAAAAGCGCTTAACCGCATTCCACGAAGGCGGTCACGCTATAGCGACCTACTTCCTTGAAGGTCAGGATCCCGTGCATCAGGTTTCCATTATACCGAGAGGCAGAGCGGGCGGATATACCATGTCGCTTCCGAGCGAGGATAAATCCTATCAATCTAAAAATGAAATGCTTGATTCAATCATCGTTCTTTTGGGCGGTCGTGTTGCAGAAGCACTCGTTCTCGGCGATATTTCCACAGGCGCTTCAAACGATATTAAGCGTGCCACCGATGTTGCAAGAAGTATGGTTACGCGTTACGGTATGAGCGATAAATTAGGACCTATCACCTTCGGCGATGATAACGATGAGGTTTTCCTCGGTATGCAGTATTCTCATGTTAGAAATTACAGCGAAGAAATCGCTGCCGAGATTGATAAGGAAGTAAACAGAATTATAACCGAACAGTACGATAAAACCGAAAAGATTATCAGTGAGCATATGGCTGAGCTTGAACTCGTTGCAAACGCACTCTTAGAGCGTGAAAAGCTTGAAGAGGACGAATTCAAAACTTTGCTCGAAACAGGCTCGCTCCCTCCGCTTGAGAATGAAGAAGAAAGCGAGAGCGAAGCTGCTCCCGCACAGGAAAAGCCCGAGAGCGAAGCTGCTCCCGAGATATCTTCCGAAGCAAACGAAGGAGCTGCACCTGCCGAGGACAGCACTTCTTCCGACAGCGATAATACAGCCGAATAACAGTATTAAAATCACCTTTGAGTTGTGTAACCAAAGGTGATTTGTTTTTGCGAAACAAAAAATATTTTTAAAAAATCGAAAAAATATATTGAAATTCGATAAATTTGTGTTATAATGTAGTTGTTGCAACAACTATTAAGTTGGAGGTGTATTATGAATAATATTCCTAACAAAACAGTTAATAACAATATTGCTCCGCCGCCTTACGGCTATGACCCGCAGACAGGTAAGCCGAGATATTTCCCTCCTTATCAGGTTCCGCCACCGCCGCCTATTGTAAAGGGCAATGCGTTTGATACCGTGTTTATGGTGTTCTCGCTTATCTTCAGCATTTTTTCCGTTCACGCCGTGTTTTTCGCGGGCTTTTTCAAAGCGGGCTTTACAGCGGCATATGTAATATGGTTTATAATAGCAAATATTTATATATTTACTAAAAATAAATTCAAATTCAGTTTATATGCGTTGATATTGGGCTTAATGTCTTTGGGCGCAAGCGCAGTGTTTGCACTTTATAACGATGAAGTGATTAACCTTTTGCTTCTCGCCATCATCGGCTTTTCTTCCGCCGAGTATTTCATGCTTTTAACAAAGCAAAACAGCTATAGTTCCAAAACCGTCGCTTCACTCTTCGATGCCGCATATTATCTGTTCGTTTCACCCTTTAAATTCATCAAAGAGCCTTTTAGGAGCGCCTTCGCTTCAAAGGACGGTAAAACAAGCAGAATCAAAGAGGTGCTTATAGGCATAATTATCGCCGTTCCCGTAGCGGCAGTGGTTATAGGGCTTCTGATATCGTCGGACTTCGCTTTTCAGGGTCTTGTAAACAAGCTTTTTTCAAATATTGCGCTTACACTCGTCAAGCTCGTTTTAGGCGTGCTCGTGTTCCCGATAATGCTTTCGGGTGCCTTTGCCGCAAGGCATAATCTCATTAAACAGAGAAGGGGAAAGAGCACTTTATCAAGAGAGGGAATAAAGAAGATACCGCCGACGGCTCTTGCCACGGTTCTTGGCACTGTGTCCTTCGTGTATCTTGTTTATCTGTTCTCACAGCTTGCGTATTTCTTCGATGCTTTTAAATCAATTCTGCCCGAGGACTATTCGGCGAGCGAATATGCAAGAAGGGGCTTTTTCGAGATGTGCGCCATTTGCGCCATAAACCTGATTTTTATATCTGTGGTAATGCTTTTTGCGCGCAATAAGAGCAAAAAAAGCGATATTATTTTTAAAGTATTCAACACATTTATTGCGTTGTTCTCACTTGTTATTGCCGCAAGCGCATTTTCAAAAATGTACCTTTATATTGATATGTACGGCTTAACAAGAAAGCGCGTGCTTACAAGCGTTTTCATCCTCTTGCTTTCGGTAGTAATAGTAAGCCTTATATTTAGAATTTTCATTAAAAACTTCCCGTATATGAAAGTTATCGCCGTCCTATGCTCGCTTATAGTTATCGGCGTGGGCTATACGGACATTGACCGCACCGTCACAAAATACAATTATGAACTGTGGCAAAGTAAGGCTGTTAAAAGCATAGATGGCGGCTTTATGGAGGAGCTTGGCGACAGCGCCGCGCCGTACATAGAAAAGTTTGAAAAGTCGGGCGATAAAGACCTTCAAAAATATGCTCAAATCTGGATTTCAGCTCTTTGGGAAGAGCAAAACTATTCCGATTGGAGCGGCGAGTTTAAAGATAAAAAAACAGCTTCTGTTTTCTCTTACAATAAGGCAACAAATCAGGCGACAGCGATAGCCGATAAATATAATAAAGAAAATGATTTTGAATACTACTGGAGTTATTTAAATGAAAATGAGATTTGGGATGAATCTCCTGACGGAAAGTATTCAAAACCCTATTACCTTCAAAAGAATCCGAATTATCAATATGAAAGTGAAGAGGTTGAAGATACTTATGGCGGTTAAACACAAAAAATAGTTTTAGCGGAGCATTACGCTCCGCGTTTTTGCATATATTTTGCGTTTTTTGCTTGACATATTACCTATATATTGTGTAAAATAATATAATGTTGTAATTTATAAATAATATATTTAATTAATATACAGGAGACAATATGGCAAAAAAATCTTACGGTAATGATGATATAGTCCATCTTAAAGGACCCGACCAAGTCAGGCTCCGTCCCGCCGTTATTTTCGGCTCGGACGGTATTGAGGGCTGCGAACATTCTTTCTTTGAAATTCTCTCTAATTCCATTGACGAAGCAAGAGAAGGTCACGGCAGTAAAATAATCATAACCTACTATTCGGATAACTCTATCGAGGTGCAGGATTTCGGCAGAGGTATTCCCGTTGAATTCAATAAAAAAGAAAACCGTTATAACTGGGAACTCGTGTTCTGCGAGCTGTATGCCGGCGGTAAGTATAACACCAACACCGCGGGCAGCTCATATACCTATTCTCTCGGTCTTAACGGCTTAGGTCTTTGCGCCACTCAGTTTGCGAGTGAATATATGGACGCCGAAATAATAACCGGCGGCTATAAATATAACTTCCATTTTGAAAAAGGCTTTAATATTGGCGGAATGAAAAAGGAAGCCTATTCCGGCAGGCAAACGGGTACAAAAATCCGCTGGAAACCCGATTTAAAGGTGTTTACGGATATTGCAATACCCGCCGAGTATATGACCGAAACAATCAAGCGCCAAAGCGTTGTTAATGCAGGCGTTACCTTTGTTTTCAAAAAGCAAATCGGCTCGTCGAATAAATTTGAAACTACCGAGTTTTTATATAAAAACGGTATTACCGATTATGTCGAAGAGCTTGCGGCAGGCAGCGCTTTTTCGTCCGTTCAGTTTTGGGAGGGCGAAGCCGAAGGTAAGGATAGGGAAGACCTTGACGCTTATAAAGTTAAAATGACTGCGGCGCTTTGCTTCTCAAACAAAGTGCAATTAAAAGAATACTATCATAATTCGTCCTTCCTTGAGCACGGCGGCGCACCCGAAAAGGCTGTAAGAACGGCGTTTATAAGTCAGGTTGACGCTTACCTTAAAAGCAATGGCAAGTATGTAAAGAGCGACGGTAAAATAACCATGCAGGATATTGACGATTGCCTGATTTTAGTTGTGTCCTCGTTCTCGACTCAGACCTCGTATGAAAACCAGACCAAAAAGGCGATAACGAATAAATTTATTCAGGACGCGCTTACGGATATGCTCAAGCACCATCTTGAAATATACTTTATTGAGAATAAGGACGAAGCCGAAAAAATCACAAATCAAGTCCTTATCAATATGCGCTCAAGAGTGCGCGCCGAGGCTTCGAGAGTCGCTATAAAAACCAAGCTCAAAAATTCAACCGATATGATTAACCGCGTGCAAAAGTTTGTCGATTGCCGCTCAAAGGTCGTTGAAGAAAGAGAGCTATATATCGTAGAGGGCGACTCTGCTAAAGGATCGGTAGTGCAGGGCAGATTTCCCGAATTTCAGGCGGTTATGCCCGTAAGAGGTAAGATTTTAAACTGCCTGAAAAGCGACTATACAAAGATTTTCAAATCCGATATTATAACCGACCTTATAAGGGTGCTCGGCTGCGGCGTTGAGGTTGAGGTTAAGGGCAAGAAGAAGGATATCGTGCAGTTTGATTTAAGCGCGCTTCGCTGGAATAAAATCATTATTTGTACCGACGCCGATGTGGATGGTTTTCAGATAAGAACTCTTATTCTCACAATGATTTACCGCCTTATGCCCACTCTCATTAAAGAGGGCAAGGTTTATATTGCGGAGTCTCCGCTGTTTGAAATAACATATAAAAACCAAACCTATTTTGCTTATTCCGAAGCCGAGAAAGCAAAGGTGCTCGAAGAAATAGGCGAGGAAAACTCCAAAAAGGTGGATATTCAGCGTTCAAAGGGCTTGGGTGAAAACGACCCCGAAATGATGAATATGACCACAATGAATCCGAAAACCCGCAGGCTCATAAAGGTTGATGTTGAAGATGCCGAGCGTACTGCCGAGGTATTCGACCTGCTTTTGGGCGATAATCTTCAGGGCAGAAAAGAATATATAACCGAAAACGGTCATCTGTATTTGGATGACGCCGATTTGATGTAACGGAGGAAAAATGGCAAGAAAGAAAAAAACAAAAGAAACCTCTCATATAGTTGAAATTACCGATAATATTCATATTGAGGGCGCGGGCAATTTGGTTGAACAGCCGATTACCGAAACTCTTGAAAAGAACTATATGCCTTATGCGATGAGCGTTATTTTAAGCCGTGCTCTTCCGGAGATTGATGGTTTTAAGCCCTCGCACAGAAAGCTTCTTTACACTATGTATTTGGATAAATTGCTTGACGGTAAGAAGGCGAAGAGTGCAAAAATCGTCGGCGATGTAATGAAGCTTAATCCTCACGGCGACCAGGCAATTTATGAAACCATGGTGCGTATGGCGAAGGGCAACGAAACGCTTCTTAATCCCTATATTGACTCGAAGGGTAACTTCGGTAAAGCGTATTCAAGAGATATGGCTTATGCAGCTTCGAGATATACAGAAGCAAAGCTTGCGCCTATTTGTGCCGAGCTGTTCGGCGATATAAATAAAGATACCGTCGATTTTGTCCCAAACTATGATAACACTATGACCGAGCCTACTCTTTTGCCCGTAACCTTCCCGAGCGTGCTTGCGAATGTGACAACGGGTATTGCGGTAGGTATGGCAAGCTCGATTTGTTCGTTTAATCTCACCGAGCTGTGCGAAACAACTATAGCTGTTTTAAGAGATAAGGACCATGTTATAAGCGATACTCTTATGGGTCCCGATTTTCCCGGCGGCGGTTATTTTATTTACGATAGGGAAGTGCTCGAAAAGGTCTATGATACGGGCAAAGGCAGCCTTAAAATCAGGGCTAAATACGAGTATGATAAAAAGAATAACTGCATTGATATAACCGAAATTCCGCCCACAACTACCATTGAAGTTATCATTGAAAAGATAATTGACTTGGCGAAGGCGGGAACTGTTAAGGAAATTGCCGATATTCGCGATGAAACAGGTATGCAGGGACTTCGCCTCACCATTGATTTAAAGCGTGGACAAGACCCCGACAGACTGATGGCTAAACTCTTCAAACTCACGCCTCTTGAAGATACCTTTGCGTGTAACTTCAATATTCTTGTTGACGGTGTGCCGAGAGTTATGGGCGTGCGTGAAATCATTGAAGAATGGGCTAAATTCAGAATTGAGTGCGTTCGCAGAAGAACCGCTTTCACCCGTGATAAGCGAGCGAAGCAGCTTCATCTTCTCGAAGGCTTGCAGAAAATCCTTTTGGATATTGATAAGGCGATTAAAATTATTCGTGAAACAGATGAGGAGAGCGATGTTGTTCCCAATTTGATGATAGGCTTTGGCATTGATAAAATTCAGGCGGAATATGTAGCTGAAATCAAACTGCGCCATTTAAACCGCGAGTTTATTCTAAAGAGAACTCAGGACATAGAGAAAATCAGGGAAGAAATCGCAAAGCTTGACGCTATTCTTGAAAGCCGTTCAAGGATTAAGACTATCATAATAAAAGAACTCAAAGCGGTTATCGACAAATACGGTGCCGAGCGCCGTACGAAGCTTCTTTATGCCGATGAAATTAAGGATGAAGAAATAGTTGAAGAAGTGCCCGATTACCCCGTAACCGCGTTCTTTACAAAGGAAGGATATTTCAAAAAAATAACTCCGCTTTCGCTTCGTATGGCGTCCGACCATAAGCTAAAAGAGGGCGATGAGATTATCGCGTCTGTTGAAACCACAAACGCAAAAGAAGTTATGTTCTTCACTGATAAATGTCAGGTATATAAAGCGAGGATATCCGACTTTGCAGATTCTAAAGCCTCTGTGCTTGGCGATTATGTGCCGTCGGCTCTTGATATGGATGCCGATGAAAAGGCAGTTTATATGGTCGTTGTAGAAGAATACAAAGGATATATGCTCTTCGCTTTTGAAAACGGCAAAATAGCAAAGGTTGATATGAGCGCTTATGAAACAAAGTCGAACCGCAAAAAGCTAATAAAGGCTTATTGCGCTAAATTCCCGCTTGCCGATATGATGTATGTCAAAGAGGATGCACAGGTAGTTATTATTTCCTCTTCAACGAGAAAATTGCTTATTGATACCGCAATAATTTCTCCTAAAACCACAAAAGATACTCAGGGCGTTGCGGTGATGAGGCAGAAGAAAAATCAAGTTGTAACAGGTATAAGATATTATGTTGAGGGCGAATTTGCAAAGCCTTATCGTTATAAAACAAAAAATCTCCCTGCAATCGGCGCACTGCCGAGCGAGGAGGATGTAGGCGAACAGATGAGCTTAATTTAAACAACGGAGGGTGTCAAGCCCTCCGTTGCTTTTATGTATATAAATCTTCCATATATTTTGCGCTGTAGTATATACTTCCTGCGAAATCCGCGCCTCTTTTAAGAGCTTCAATCAAATCATCGGTTTTTGTGTAAGATAAGACAATCGATTTAAGCGAATTATCCTTGAGCACGCCGGCGATATAGTCATTATAGGTGTTTGCGCGCATGGAAATAAGCTTTATTTTTTCTTTCTTGCAAAACTTAATTGCCGCCTGTTGTTTTTCGCTCAATTTGCCTTCCTCTTCGTTTTGCGGCAGATAATAAGCGATTTCACAGGGATATTTTTGTTTTCTCCAAAGCTCTAAATCATTCTTTCTTTGTAAGCGCACTATAATGCTTTGAGGCTTTATCAAGTAGCTTTGTAAGGTTTGAACCATATCGTAAAACAACTCTTCGGCTAAAGCCTTCGTGGGCTTTCCCACATCAAGGATAATTTTTATTTCCCTATTTTTGCTCAAGAAATCACAAAGCTGCTCGAAGGTTGTAACAGGGAAGTATCCATCGTATTTGCACTGCTTAAATTCAGCGTAAGGAAGCCCGCCATCCTCAAAGGCTTTTGAGAGCAGATGAGCGTTTTTTTCACTCCAGCCATTAATACAAACCGTCTTCAAATCAGGGGTGACTCTAATATCCGCTTCAAAGAGCTTACAGCCGCATTTAGCCCTTTTTTTCATTTCCCAAAGGCAGTTAAGATTTCTGTGCTTGCAGTCGATTCCGCCCATAGCAGTTTCAATGACCTTGTTGTTAAAGTCAATCGCTTCACTATTGGTGTTAAACTTTTTGCAGTGTGTCTTTAAGAAGTCCTTTAGCGCATTTAAAACCGATTTTTTATCCGTCTTTGAAGCCTTGCCACAGCCGTCTTTAATCGCATTTTCAAGAGCGCAAACGGTGTTATCGGCGGTGAGGTTTTCGGGAAGAATAAACCTTTCGGGATGTCCGATTTTTTCTCCCCACATTTTCAGCTTATCGTTCCACACGAGTCCGACGCTCGGAATACCAAGCGAATATGCAACGATGTTTGAATGCATCCTTGTAGCTATGACTGCGTCAAACGAGTTAATACCGTTCACAAGCTCGCTTGAAACAAGAGGGCGGGGCAGCTTTTCACCGTGACCGATGTAATCCAAAATTTCCAACGCAAATATTTCGTCGCTGTATGCGCCGTTTGTAAAAAGCTTCCATTTGTATCCTTTTTCTTCCAATAACGAAACCGTGTTTTTCCAATAATCAAGTTGAAACTGCTTGTCAACAAAATCAACGCCGTTATCAACAAACAAGCCTTCTCTTGCAATTCCAAGTCCGATGTAACCGCCGGATTTTTCGGATAGTGTTTTTTTATAAACATCTTTAGCCCATACCGCCGAATCGAAAACGGAAATAATTTTTATGTTTTTGTTTGTATTGTAACTCTTTTCAAATAACTGTGCGTCATCTCTTATACTTATTGCTTTAACGCAGTCTTTGTTAACGGCGTCCTTGAGCAGCAGGCAATTTTCATTGTTGCCGTCGTAATCTTCAACACCCACGGCATTGAAATATACCGGTATATTATACTTTTGCGCTTCGTTAATAATATCGAAAGTGTATCTGTAAAAATTCTCATATTTGTACTTGATTATTCCGCCGCCGGCAAAAATAACCGCATCGCAGAATTTGATTTGAGTCAAGTCGTTAATAAACATTGAATATTTAAATATTTCATAATTATTCTTTTTAAATCCAAGTGCTTTTTCGATTAAGAATTGAGCGCAGTCCGTTATAACGCTGTCGCCGAGATTATTGTTTGTAATACACACTAAAAGTATCTTTGCCTTTTTATTCAAAACCTCGCCTCCTTTCGCACCTATATTTTGATTATATACTATATGTTGTGTTTATTCAACAAAAAATTAAAACTGCGGACTATTGTCCGCAGCCTTTTATAAGTTCTCTCGGCATCCCGTTTTGAGAACTTTGCGGCTATAACACAAACGCTGAGAAACAGCCGCCGATATTATTTTTTGCTCAAAAAAACTTATAATTCAAACCACTTTTTTCCTACTTTTATATATTATTTAAAAAAATGCTTGCATTTGACTTTGCATTATGATATTATATCTAAGTTAAATTGTATAGGCGCTCGGGCAATGAAAGCTTTTTCGGATTTATTAGCGGGAGCCTAAAAAATATTGGGAGGCAGAATTAATGGCTTGGTATCAGTATGTAATGGGCGGAATCCTAATTGTCGCTTCAATTTTAATAATAGTATTAATTCTTATGCAGGAAAGTAATACACAGGGTCTTTCAGGTGCTATCGCAGGCGGTGCAGATACTTTCTTCGGTAAGAATAAAGGTCATACAATGCAGTCAAAGCTCAAGAAACTCACAACAATTCTTGCAATTATTTTCTTTGCTGTGGTTTTGGCAGGCTTCATTGTGTTGCTTTTCATTTAGTTTTACAGCTATCAACGGCGGGCATCAGTCCGCCGTAAATTCTTTTATCAGTCTTTAGCTTTAGTTTTTTGGCTTGCGGCGGGCAAGTCGGACTTTTATTGAGGTGTATAATTGCAATATATTGTAATGGATTTGGAGTGGAATAATGTTTATTCCTCCAAGAGAAGTGTATTTTTTAATGAAATAATTGAAATCGGCGCCGTTAAGCTTGATGATAATCTTAATCAAATTGATTATTTTTCGCAAACTGTAAATACAGCGTTGGGAAAAAGGCTTCGCAGGAAGGTTAAGGAACTCACTCATATAACGAATGAGGAAATAAACAATGGCAGCGGATTTACAAGAATTATGAGCGATTTCAGGCATTGGATAGGTAATGTGCCAAGCGTTGTTATGACTTGGGGCAATACCGATGTTTATGTAATGCTCGAGAATTTCGAGTATTTCTCGGGTGCTCATATGATTCCCTTTATGCACTATTACGCCGATTTGCAAAAATACTGCCAATCGTATTTAAAAACAGGCAACGATACCCAGCTGGGGCTTATAACGGCAGCTGATATGCTTGATATTGAAACAGATGAACTGGAGCTGCATAGAGGTCTTGCCGATTCGGTGCTCACTGCCGAATGTTTGAGAAAAACCTTCGATAAAAAGAAGTTGGAAAAATATATATCATCTTGTGACGATGAATTTTATGACAGGCTCAATTTCAAGCCCTATGTAATCAGAGATTTAAATAATCCCGCAATTGATAAAAAGAAATTCACAACCTATTGTCCCGACTGCGGCTTCAAGCTGAAAAGGGTGAGCAAATGGTCGTTTAAAAATGCTTTTTTCAGAGCAAAATTCAACTGCGATAACTGCGAGAAAAAATATAAGGTTTCTATTAGATATAAGCAGTATTACGATTATGTGGATTTCAAGAAAAAGGTTGAAGAGTTAGTTGAAAAACCGAAAGAGGAAGATTAATCGGTAATAATGCGCGCTCGTTTATCATACTATTAAGAGGTGATAAAAATGAGCGTGCGTTTAATTATATTTTTAATTTTTATTCTTGCTGTTGCCGTAGCGGCGATTATCATCGCATATATAAAATGCGGGCACTTTTTCAAAGCGCTTTTTTTCTCGGTGTTTACAGGGACAGGCGCTCTGCTTGCCGTTCACTTCACCTCGCTGATGACCTCGCTTTCGCTACCCGTAAATCCCGTAAGCATCGGCATATCTGCTTTCGGCGGCATACCGTCTGTCGTCGCGATGATACTAATGCGATTTATTTAAGGCTGTATTTCACAGCCTTTTTTCTTTTATATCTTGTAATTTCATTCTTAATATATTATAATACTACCATAATTTCGTCATTTGCTGCCGTGATTGTGGCAGTCGGAGGTTTTACCTCTGTTTAGGAGTATTGAATATGTTAGGAAAATATTGCGCGGTAAGTGTTTGCCGTCCCGTCGGACATGTTGACACTGCCTATGGCTTTACTTATCCTGTTAATTTTGGCTTTGCCACGGTTAAAAGGGTAAAACTAAGCAAGAGAATAGGAGCCTATATTTTAGGCATAAATCATCCCGTCAGGGAGTTTGACGGTAGGGTAATCGCTATTTTAACAAATAAGCAAACAGGCGAAAAATCGCTTGTGGTTGCACCTAAATCAAAAAGGTATATAATTCACGAAATTGATGAAATGATGTCTTTTCTAAAGCCTCATTTTGATTATGAACTGCAGTGTTATTTTGAACGCTCGTGCGGCGCAGTGCTTTTCCATGAGATTGACGGTAATATAAGATATCTTCTCATAAAAAACAAGCGTTCGGCGCATTGGTCTTTTCCAAAAGGTCATGTTGAAAAAGGGGAGAGCGATATTGAAGCGGCGATTCGCGAGGTACAAGAGGAAACAGGCATAAATCCGCATATTATAGAAGGCTTCAAGGCAAAGAGCGAATACTCAATTCAACACCGAATTGAAAAAACGGTATATATTTTTGCCGCGTCCTGCGACTCAACGATAACCACAATTCAAGAGTCGGAAATTGAGGATTACCGTTGGCTTGAGTATTCTAATGCAATAAAAAATCTTAAATTTGAAAATGATAAAAATATTTTGCACCGTGTTAATAAGTTTTTGAAGAAGAATAATTATATTTGATATGGATATTAAAAGTACTTTAGTTGAAATTGCAAAAAAAATACCCGGCGGACTCTCTCTTATGTGCGCTATCAATGCCAGAAAGTTTGCCTCCGAGTTTTCAAATGTAAAGATTGAGCCTAAAAAAATTGTCTTTTCAAATTATTTGGGCAAGGGCTTCGGCTGCAACTGCCGTCCCGTTACCGAAGAGTTAATCAGAAGAAATAAGGGTTACGATATTGTTTGGATAGTTACGGATCCCGAAAAGCAAAAGGATGATTTTCCGCCGCAGGTAAGGCTTGTTAAGTACGGCACTAAGGAGCAAATGTTTGAATATGCCTCTGCAGCCTTTTGGGTATCGAACTATCACCTGGTAGACCTCTTGGGGCACGGACTGCGTAAAAAGAGCGGTCAGTATTATATTCAAATGTGGCACGGCTCTTTCGGTATCAAGAAAATCGAAAAGCAGGTTGAGGGCTTGACGGCTGATAAGGTTTGGCTTAAATATTCAAAAATGAATTCCGAAATAACGGATTATTGGATTTCAAATTCCAAGTTTGAAAATAATGTGTATATTCGCTCCTTCTGGGATGTCAGAGGAATCAAGGAATTCGGACATCCGAGAAACGATATTTTCTTTAAGCCTCATTCGCAAATAAAAGCTAAGGTAAAAAATAAGCTCGGCATACCCGAGAACGTAAACATACTTTTTTATGTACCTACTTTCAGGGCTGATTTCTCTTCCGATTGCTATAATATCAATTTTGAAATAGTTAAGAGAACCTTGGAGGAGAAAACGCGCTCAAAATGGTGCGTCGTAACGAGAATGCACCCGAAGCTTGCAGAAATGGATGAGGTCTTTATTCCAAAAGCGGATTATATTTATGACGCAACCGATTACGGCGATATCCAAGAGCTGCTCGCTGCGGCAGACGCTGCCATAACCGACTATTCTTCTGCTATATTTGATTTTATGCTTTCGTCTAATCCGGGCTTTATTTATGCCCCCGATTTGGATGAATATAACACAGAACGCGGCTTTTATTACGATATTCATAAAACGCCGTTTCCCGTAGCTAAAAACAATTCGGAGCTCTGTGAGAATATAGCTAAGTTTGATTATTCGGATTACCGCGAAAAGATATATTCCTTCTTAGAGCGGCAAGGCTCTTTTGAAGACGGAAATGCGACAAAACGCGTAGTAGACCTCATAGAAGAGCATACTTTTTAATGATAAGATAAAATGCTGAAGCCCTGTAGCTTCAGCATTTTTTGTTCGCAACAAAGGTGAGAATAAATCATATAAAATCTTATCTATTCCGACAAAGTGCGTATTGAACTGTCGGCTAAAAAGGTGTTCAAATTGTATAGCCACAGTATATCCGTAACGCCTTCTTTTTTTATTACATCTTCAATACTTCCTTGAAAATATCTGGGGTCCAGCATAACTATTTCCGAATAATAATCCGTTAGCATAGGCACAAAGCAGTTGGCGTAGGAGTCTTTTATTACCATCAGCACTTTGTCGCTTTTAACTGTTGTTTCAATGTCAATTTGAGCAAAATTGCCTCCGAAAAATACTTCGTACTGATTTTTTGTGTTAAGCTTATTATAGTCGAAAACGCTTGCGCTCTTCTTTTCCTCGTCAACATATTCCACATAGTATTCCTGCTTTGACTCGGGGTAGGTTATTTCAATTAAATCGTTAGCGTTAAAGAGTCCCGAGGAGGCTGCGAGAGTGCCTTTGAATTTATTGGATACGGCAAAGGTTTTAAACGCCGTTTTTGAAATATTAACGCCCATTTGCTTTGCAATAGGCTCTAAAGCGATTTGCGCCGCAGAAGTAGTCCAATGGTGGTCTGTTTTATAATAAAGCCTTTCAGGCTCACCTGCATTCTTTAAAGGAGTACAGACATCAATTGTTTTTATGCTTTTGTTAAGCTTTGAGTAAATTGTTTTAATCTGTTTGCTTTGATCCGGCAAAATAACATTATTGGGCAAATAATCCTTTAATATGTACGATGAATCGGGAACCAAAGTGAAAAATGTTCTTATTTTTTGATTATTATTTTTTAATTCGTTAATGCTTTTAACGGTTTCGCTTATTTCTTTTTCGTCATATTTATTAGGCTTTTCAAACAATCTGTGCTTCTTTCCGATGTATATGCCGTTGATTTCTTTTTTGCCGGCAAAAATATCTATAGCCGTTCTCGTTCTCACTAAC
This sequence comes from Oscillospiraceae bacterium, assembly GCA_902796055.1. Lineage (GTDB taxonomy): Bacteria > Bacillota > Clostridia > Oscillospirales > Acutalibacteraceae > RUG714. The sequence goes on along the minus strand of CADBNM010000044.1, from coordinate 10,728 downwards.
AACGATCTGCCTGCAAATTGGTCGGAAAGATAGCTTTCAACATCCTTTGTGAAAGAGCCGTCTGCCAAAGCGGAGAAAGAAAACAGAGGCTTTTGAGCGAGGTATCTTTTTTCGTTTTCGGAATACTCTTTATCTTTTATAACTAAGGTTAGGAAAGAACACAAAAATATTATTACAACGCATATAGAAGCGGAAAGCAGAAGATAGTAATTGGCATTTTTATCTTCTTTATTGCTCTTTTTTTTGCTTTTGGGCGCAACGGAAGAACGGGCAGGCTCTGTCCGTTGCTTCTTTGCCGAACCCGGGGCGTCGGAAATGCCGAGCTCTATCTCCGAGTAACCGTCTGAGTTAATAAAAGAATCATACTCGGAATTGCGCCTATTGTTTTTGTTCTTTTGTTCAATCATAATTAAAACCTAAAGTATAAGAAAGGATTGTATGTTTCGCTTATCATAAATACTATGCAAAGGATAAGTAAAATCGGGAAAGCAATTATTTTCAGCCTGTCGACGCTTTCGGGCTTAAACTTATCGGCAATACTCTTGTATAGCGGCGTTGCGCAGAAAATTCCGATGATGAGCAGAATGACATTTGAACCGAAAATATAACTCGACTGCGCGTCTGCAAAGGAAGCGCCTGCGCCGAACATCGCGCCTAAATATTTAAACGCTTCGCCGAGCGTCGGAGCCGAGAAAAATACCCAGCCTATTATAACAAGCACGAGCGTTACGGCGTGTTTAACAGCCCTCGGCACTTTTGTTAAAACCTTTGAGAGAAGATATTTTTCTATTATAAGCAGAATACCGTAATAGAGTCCCCAAATAATAAAATTCCATGCTGCGCCGTGCCATAGTCCCGTTAACAGCCATACAATTAAGAGGTTGAGGATTACTCTCGGGGTTTTCTTTCTGTTGCCGCCGAGCGGGATGTATACATATTCTTTAAACCAGGTTGAAAGCGAGATGTGCCATCTTCTCCAAAAATCCGTAACGGAGTCGGCTATGTAAGGATAATTGAAATTTTCGTTAAACTTAAAGCCGAATATTTTTCCGAGACCGATAGCCATATCGGAGTAACCGCTGAAATCGAAATATATCTGCAAAGTATAGCAGATGATTCCGAGCCACGCAGTGGCAGTGCTGATTTTTGAAGCGGGAGTTGCTTGAACGGAAGAATACACCGCGCCTAAAGTATTGGCAAGTATCAGTTTTTTTGCAAGCCCGACAACAAATCTTGTTATGCCCTGCGAAGCCTTGTTAAGCGACTCCTTTCTATGTTCCAATTGGTAAGCGATGTCTTTGTATTTAACAATTGGTCCGGCGATTAACTGTGGGAAGAGCGAGATGTAAAGCGCAAAGGGTATTATGCGTTCCTGAACCTCCGTTTCGCCGCGGTACAGGTCAATTACATATGACATTATTTGAAAAGTATAGAAAGAAATGCCTATAGGTAACGCCAATTGCGGAGCTTGAATGTGTGTGTGCAGAACACCGTTAATGTTATCAATTAAAAAGCCGAAATATTTAAAGAAGCCGAGAACTCCGAGGTTGAAAACAATGGAAAAAACAAAGCTTCTTTTTGCAAGCGCGGTATTTCCCGCTTTCTTAGATGCGTCAATATCCTTGCCGATATAAAAGTTAAAAATAATACTGATTATCATTAAAACAATATAAACCGGCTCGCCCCATGCATAAAAGATGAGGCTTGCAATTAAGAGTATAAAGTTTTTAACTTTGATGTTTTTTGTCAGCTTAACGCCTGCTAAATAGTAAAGCAGAACCGTTATAGGCAAAAAAGCGATTAGAAAGGTTGATGAACTGAATACCATTTATACTTTATAGTCCTTTTTTAAACGAATTATATATTTCCTTATTATTTTCAGCCGTGCAGTAAAAAAGCGTGTTTCCGTCTGTTTCAATAATGCTGTTTTGTAGCAGGGCATACTGATCGGGAGCATAGTTTTTAAACAGATTTTCCTGATTTTCCACTCTTTTTTTTGCAGCTTCTTCAAATTCCTTAGCGTCCGAAGGGTTTTTAAATTTAACAATCAGTAATTCGGAAACATCCATAATACTGTCGTTACAGTAGTAAACGATGCCTTCCGCCTTGTCTGCGTTGAAGCCGAAAGCTTTTGCGGCGTCCTTCGTGCTTCTTTTTTTCATTTTGCTTTCCGTAGCAAATTTAACAGGGGTTGCCGAGATTTCCTGAATACTTTTATTTGTACCTGCCGAAAGCGAAGCCATCAGACAAATTATAAATACTATAAGTGCCGCGACGCATGCCAATTCAATTATTTTGTATTTACCGAGATTAATTTTCATAAGCACCTACCTCTTGAAGCACAAACGGAAGGTATTGTTCGGTGTAGAACGGCAATATGGGATGAATACCGTCAGGCTCGTAATAGTTTTTCTTAAGGTTTGAAAACATTGTTTCACTGTCGAGGTAATTAACTCCCGTGTCCTTAGCTACTTGCTGCAGCTTTTTATTGTAGAAACTAATGTTCTTTAAATATGAATCCTGCTTATAGGCTTTAGTCTGAACAGGGAAAATCGAATCAACATAAATTTTCGTATCGGGCAGCTGTTTTTTCAGTGCTTTAACGGCCTTGGTATAAGGGTCGGTAAGGTAGCGATATCCGGTTGTTGTGCTCAATTGATTTTCGCCGAAATGCAGCACTAAATACTTTGGATTTTTCTTTACGATATTGTTGATGTTTTCGGTCAAAAATGTTGTGCCTGCACCAACCTTTGCTACTATTGAATTTGAGTCCAAAACCCCGTATTCTTCAATGGCGGCAATCATACTGTCACCGGCGATAACGCAGTCCTTGAAAGCGTACTTATAATTGCCGTCCTTGAGAGCGCCGGCAACCAATTTTCTCTGTTTTTCGGAGTTGTAGCTATCCTGTATTTTTTTAACTTTTTTCTCCGTTTTTTTAACATCCTTCTCGTTCATTTCTTTAACCGTTTTCACGCCCTCGGATATATCTGCTTTTTCGGCTCTTTGAGGTGTGATTATCACAAAAAGGCGAATGGCAAGAACGCCAATCGCCAAAACGAGAATGAGCGGGATAATTTGTAAAGCTTTCTTTTTCATAAGACCTCGTTCGAATTTGACAATATATTTTAATTATACCATATATTGTGGTTTATGCAACAAATAAATACAATTTTTTAAAATATTTTTTTCTAATGTTTTGCTAAACTTTGTGAAATATTAACAAAAAAGGCTATCAACTTTTATCATATTAAATATAGCATTTATTTTTAATTAATGTTATAATGATTGTGTATAAATATACTCTAAAGTTGGAGGGGTAAAACTATGATTAAAAAATTCACCAAGAAATCGCTCGCGCTTATCCTATGCGCAACAGTTCTGTTGTCGTGCATGGTATTTGCGATGCCCGCTGCAAATGCAGCGACCTCAACCTCATATAAAGCGAGGATTGAAATTAATTGTACAAACGGTTTCACCGGCGATAATATGACCCTCACCGTTAAAGGTAAAGACCATAACGGTACGGGCGAAACTGCTGCACAGATTGATTCGCTCTCATCAACAGAAATCAGCACTGCAAGCAACACTATTTTTGATAAGGAAGGAACGATGTACTATCCGAGTGAATCAGGTGTTTCACTTTCCAAAGTTTTCCCGACTTCGCTCACTTCCAGCGTGAAAAAATCATCAGGTTGGGTTATAACTTACGGTGCATATACCACAACTATTCAAATTTATGATTATAAAAACAGCAAATGGGTTGATCTTTGCAGTAATGCTTCCGGCAACTTTAGAACTGACGGTTCAACAAGTTGTTCGTGCGAAGAGAGCGTTTATCCCGCAACAACTTATCCCGATCATATTGCAATGAGTCCGTCTAAAGTCACTCTTGACGGTATAAACAATAAAACTGCAACAGTCAAAGCGTATGACAAGAATGGTAATGTAATGAGCGCCACACTTTATGACCAGTACGGCGTTGAATTTGAGCGCAGCATTACTTATACAACTCCCGTGTATAATGCCGATAAGTTTTCAATCAGCGCAACCACAATCTCGATAAATAAAGAAGCGCATATTGGCGGAAGTGCGGATTTAGAAGGTATGAACCAACAGTCTTTTACTGTTAAGGCTAATTGGGCCGGTTTGTCTTCTTTTAACTGCCTACTTACTATTGAGGATGAAAAGTATACTGCAACATATAAGTGGTTTGAATCAAATGAAGCAAACCCCGCTTCTCCGACTATCAAAACTCAAAATGTTACCGGTATTTATTACGGCGATTACCCGACCGATGAACAAGTGCCCGAGGCAATAGACCATTACTATAACGATACTCAGCACTTTACAAACGGTCAATTTCCCTCTATTCCAACTAATAATACATATGTAATGGCGTATACAGCGGATTCTCACACTATGCTCACAACGGTTGAAGACGAGGCTACCTGTCAAGGTCCCGGCTCAACAAGGCATTATTGCAACTGCGGCTACCACTATATTGAAGAGGGCACGCCCGCGCAGGTTGACCATGACTATGTTCCGATGGTTGTAGAGCCCACCTGCACAGAGGCAGGCTATACAAGAAATACCTGCCGTTTCTGCGGCATTTACTATGATTCGGATCCTGTTGAGGCTTTAGGCCATAACTACAGGCGTACATCTATTACCGAAGCGACCTGTACCGAAGCAGGTTCAAAGACTTATACCTGCCGCCGCTGCGGTGATGTATCTACTGAAGAAATCCCTGCAACAGGTCACGATTATGCTCATATGACTGTTGACCCCACCTGTACAAAGGGCGGTTACACAATCTATGCTTGTAACAACTGCGGCGACAGTTATACAGATGATATTACTCAAGCCTTGGGTCATGATTATCAGCTTACACAGATTCCCGCAACCTGCACAACTGCAGGCAAAGATACATATACCTGTTCACGCTGCGGCGATTCTTACAGCAACGATACTCCTGCCTTAGGGCACGACTTCTCAACAAGTGCGATTACAACTCCCGCGACCTGTACCGAAAACGGAGTAAAAACCTATTATTGCTCTCGCTGCGATGCTGTTCAAACCGAAGAAATAATTGCAACGGGTCACGATTATCAAAAGTCGGTTGTTGCTCCCACTTGCGATAAGCAGGGCTACGACCTTTACAAGTGCTCCAAGTGTCAGGATGAATATATGGAAAACTATACCGACGCTTTGAGTCATATTTGGAATGACGGTGAAATCACCACTCCCGTAAGTTGTACCGAAAACGGAGTAATAACTTACACCTGTTCCCGTTGTCAGGGCACAAAGGAAGAAATCATTGAGGCACCGGGTCACTCGTACGAAACAAAGATTGTTGACCCCACCTGTACCGAAAAGGGCTATACAGAGTTCAGTTGTGAGAGATGCGGTGATACCTATAAAGACAATTATGTTGATGAATTAGGTCATAATTTCTCAACAAATAGTGTCACAAAAGAACCGAAATGTACTGAGGATGGCGTAAGAACTTATTATTGCTCTCGTTGTGATGCAACAAAAGATGAAACCATCGAGAAGTTAGGACATAATTATATTACCACTGTTTTTGCTCCTACTTGTACCGAGCAGGGATATACCGAATACACTTGCTCGCGCTGTCAGGATACATATATAGATAATTATGTTGACGACCTCGGCGGACATCTTTTCACTGAATACTTCTATAATGAAGACGCTACCTGTACCGAGGACGGTACCGAAACCGCTACCTGCGACAGGTGCGACGCTACCGATACACGCACTGCAGTAGGCACAATGTTAGGTCATGACTTCGGCGAATGGACAACGGTTGATCCTCCGACTTGTATACAAGACGGTTATGAACAAAGAGTATGTAGCCGTTGCCGGGCAGAAGAGAATAATCCGCTTCCGGCTCTTGGTCACGATAAAGTATATAAGGATGTTCCCGCAACCTGTACGGAGGGCGCATATACCGAAACAACATGTACAAGATGTGATTACTATGTTAAAGATGTAACAAGCGAGCCTCTCGGTCACGATTTCGGCGCATGGAAGGTAACAACCAAACCCGGCTGTGAAAGCGAAGGTGAACAAACAAGATACTGTTCGCGCTGTGATGCATTTGAAACCGAGCCGGTTTCGGCATTGGGTCACATTTGGACTCAAGTAGTTGATAATCCGGAAAACGAAACCAACGGTTATATTTATTACCAGTGCGATAATTGCGGTAAGTACAGAAATGCTGTTCTTTCAGGTGATAATACCGCTGTTCTTGGCGATGATATCTTTGAAGATATTGCGCTTGTAAAGGCGGATACTCTTGAAATTTCCGCTCCGACCTTCAATAGGTATTATAATACCGAGCAGCAATATGATTATTCAACAAGAGGCGCAGCTCTCAGATATACCGACCCGACTTATATTGACGATTACACCACTCAGGATACCCGCTTTACAGCGTCCCTGTTCATTCCGTCAAATATTGATATTTCCTTTAGTGGAACAAGCGGAGACAGAGTTACCGATTTCGGCTTTGTATTTGCTCAAACCGGTTTTATTGACGATACAAATGAGCTTAAACTCGGCAACGATACTTATTCGATTTCCGTTCCTGCGCGTAATGCCGGTAAAGGCAATATTTCCGATTGGTCAGGCGTAACAGTTCACGATGACAGCTTTGGCGGTTCAACACTTACTTTCAATCTTCTTCTTAAGATTAAAGCTAAGAACTGGAACAAGGACTATTGCGCAAGAGCATATGTAACTTATACTCAAAACGGCTTTACATATACCGTTTATGATAATGATTATGCTTCTCGCTCGGTAGCTGATATCGCAAGAGCAGTCGTTGAAAGCGATACCGAAACACAAGAAGCTAAGGATTATTGTCAGACTAAAATTTTGGACAATCTTGATATTGCTTAATTAATTTGCGTTAAAAACACTCGGCGGGCGTTAGCCTTGCCGAGTGTTTTTTTGCCTTGTTCTTGCACTAAAAATCTTAAAAATCGGGTGTTCGCAACTCAAATTGTTTAAGTTGGGAGAACACAGGCTATTTGAATCTTGCTAAAATTAATGACGGTCGGGCGCCCGAGCATTTTTCTGCTTAAGTTTAATTTGACACTTATAATTAATAATGATAAAATGATACAAATATTATAATTCTAAAGGAAGAAGTATGTTAAATCAATTTTCAAGAACAGAAATAATATACGGTGAAAGTGCGCTTGAAAAGCTCGCTCGGAGCCGCGTTGCCGTATTCGGACTGGGCGGGGTAGGAGGTTATGCTCTCGAAGCGCTTGCAAGAGCAGGTGTAGGAGCGCTTGATTTGATAGATAACGATACCATCAGCCTCACTAATTTAAACCGTCAGATATTGGCTCTTCACAGCACGGTGGGAGAATATAAAACCGAAGCGGCAAGCCGCAGGGTTAAGGATATAAATCCCGCTTGCAAGCTCAGTCTTTATAATACCTTTTATCTTCCCGAAACCGCAGGCGAGTTTGATTTTAGCGAATATGATTATATAATCGACGCTGTTGATACCGTAACGGCAAAATTAACTCTTATTGAAAATGCAAAAAAAGCGGGTGTGCCTGTTATTTCTTCAATGGGTACAGGCAATAAAACGGACGCATCATCTTTTAAAGTGGCTGATATTTATGAAACCTCAGCCTGCCCGCTTGCAAGGATAATGAGAAAAGAGCTTAAAAAGAGGGGAGTGGACTCCTTAAAGGTTGTTTATTCCAAGCAAGAGCCTGTGAGGGATGAAGCGAGTGCCGAAATAATAGAAGCCGAGCTCGCTTCAAGCGGCACAACCCGCCGAGATATACCCGGCTCGGTATCCTTTGTTCCTGCAACCGCAGGTCTGCTTATGGCAGGGGAAGTTATAAATGATATAATATATAAATAATATAAATATTGACATATTTTATATTTTTTGATAAAATACAAATATCTTGATAAGAGGCGCAATTTTCATCAGTAACGGTCGTTTTCGGGATTATCGTCCGTGAAAGGGGAACTTGCCGAAGTGTCGTAATAAACCCGTAAAAAGCGGCGCTGGGGCGGCAGAGAATATCTGCCGAACTGTCACAATTATGTGGAGCGCTGTCAGATAAAATTTTTGGATTTTACAGACTGCTCTTTGCAGCCTGTATTTTTATTTAGGAGGAAAAGAAATCATGGCAAAAAGTACAAGAAACACTATTAAGCGTGTAAGCGCGCTTATGGCAGTGTTGCTCATGCTCGTATTCGGCGTTGTAACAATGTCCGTGAGCGCTTTTGCTGAGGAAGATGTAGCGGCGGCTCCTGCAGCAACGTCTTCAAAAGTAAGCGTTGATGTTGACGGTGAGTCGGTTGAATACGACCTTTCGGATGATGAGTCTGCAAAAGAATATGTTGACTCTTATGCCGACAATTTACAAAATGACTCTAACTTTGAAACTAACATCGAAACAGCTATTGCAAAGGTTCGTGAGTCAATTAAGACCTATGCTACATTTTGGGCATTGGTTCCGCCGATTATCGCTATCGTGCTCGCACTTATAACAAAAGAAGTTTATTCTTCGCTGTTTATCGGTATTTTGGCGGGCGGACTTATCTACTCAAGCTTCAATTTTGAAACAACGGTTGTTCATGTATTTAAAGAGGGATTTATTGATTCTGTTGCCGATTCATATAATATCGGTATTATCATCTTCCTTGTTCTGCTTGGCGCGCTCGTTGCTATGATGAACAAAACGGGCGGCTCGGCTGCTTTCGGCAGATGGGCTGCAAAGCACATAAAAACAACCTTGGGCGCTCAGCTCGCAACTATCGCATTAGGCGTTTTAATCTTCATTGATGACTACTTTAACTGCTTAACAGTTGGTTCCGTAATGCGTCCCGTTACCGATAAGAAAAATATTTCCCGCGAAAAGCTCTCTTATCTTATTGACGCTACGGCAGCTCCCGTTTGTATTATCGCTCCTATTTCGTCATGGGCTGCAGCGGTTGCAGGCTTTGCAAAGGGCGCAGGCGTTGCAAGCGGTATGTCGCTTTTTGTAAGGGCTATTCCTTATAATTTCTATGCTATTTTAACTATCGTAATGATGATATTCATCGCTGTATCAAGGTTTGACTACGGTCCGATGAAAAAGTTTGAAGCAAAAGCAAGAATGGGCAAAGCTATTGAAGAGCTTGACGCTAAGAAGTTTGATGAAATTAAAGAAAACGACAAGGGCAAAGTAGTTGACCTTATCATTCCCGTTGTTTTCCTTATCATCGCTTGCGTAATCGGTATGATTTATTCGGGTGGCTTCTTCACTCAAGGCGAAGAAGGCTACAGAAGCTTCATCACTGCATTCTCAAATTCGGACGCGTCCGTAGGTCTTGTTTACGGCTCGTTTATTACTATCATCTTTGCGGTTATCTACTTCCTTTGCAGAAGAGTTATATCCTTCAAAGACTGCATGGAAGCTATCCCCGAAGGCTTAAAGGCTATGACTCCCGCAATCCTTATTCTCGTTTGCGCTTGGACTCTTAAGGCTATGACCGACAGCCTCGGAGCAAAGATATTCATTTCTCAGCTCGTTGAAGGAAGCGCAAGCTCCTTCCAGATGTTCCTGCCTGCAATTATATTTGCTATTGCAGTTGCGCTTTCCTTCTCAACAGGTACATCTTGGGGCACCTTCGGTATTCTTATTCCCATCGTGCTCAGCGTATTCAGCGGTGCGGACGGTAATATCACAATCATCGCTATTTCCGCTTGTATGGCAGGCGCAGTTTGCGGCGACCACTGCTCACCGATTTCCGATACCACAATTATGGCTTCGGCAGGTGCAGAGTGTAATCACATCAACCATGTATCAACTCAGCTGCCTTATGCGCTCACCGTAGCAGGAGTATCCTTTGTAACCTATATCATTGCAGGCTTTGTTAAATCCGCTTGGATTTCACTTCCCATCGGTATAGCTCTTATGATAGGCACACTCTTTGTTCTCAAACTCACCCTCGGCAAGAAACAGCCGAAAGATGTAGTTGTTGCAGAAGAAAATGCAAAGTAATTAAATATTAATAGAACAGGCTATGTTTCCGCTTGGAAGCATAGCCTTTCTTGAGCTTTCGGCGCATATCTTGTGCGAAGCACATATCGAGGGCGGCTTTGCTTGCTCGGCTAACGAGCAATTTTGTCGCATATCGAGCCGCTTGCGGCATATCGAGTTGCCCACGGAAACATATCGACAATAAATTCCAAGACAGAGGACGCTTCTGTGTCTTGATAACCCACTATCGCCATACGATACCACTTGTCGTGCGCAGCCACTGTATGCACCGCTAAAAAGTTTCCTTTTAGAAACTTATGCCCCCTCGTAATACGAGGGGGGCTCATCTTATAATCGAGTGCGAGTGCCTTGCACTTAACTTGATTTCAGAGAAATCAAACATCATTTGCGCTTTAGCGCATACATCATTGCGAAAGCAACATCATTTGACGCAAGGCAAACATCATTCAGCGCTCCGCGTTGCTGTGCTGATCTCGGCACGCCAAGTAGGAGTTGATGCCTTCATCGAGGCGTGCCTGCTGACTGAATTTGCGCAGTATAAATTGAAAGCTCGAAGCTATTTTCACCCTATATCTTGTGCTTTTTAGTGCAACATTCAACAAAATATACAAAAAAATAATAAAACTTCGTACATTTTAATATTGAATATTCCTCTTACTTATGCTATTATTTTTTGCAG
>CADBNM010000043.1 GCA_902796055.1 Oscillospiraceae bacterium | reverse complement strand
ACCTCGTAAAGTTTTAAATTTTCATTCTGCTCAAGATTTATGGGACTTAGAGCTTAAAATGTGTTGCACTTAGTTTGACAAATCACTATCATAATTGTGTTTCTTTGTCAACATTTATGTTTGTTTAGTTTCACCCTTCGTCTCACAAATCGCCGTGTTTTACTCTCTCCAAACCGTTTTTTAGAACAAGTGGATTTTCTGCGCCTGAAAATGCAAAAGCACTGAAACCGCGCTGTTTCAGTGCTTTTTATATATCCTACTTGGTAGTATTTGCTATAATTCTCCTGCCACCGCAGGTATAACTTTATGTAAAAGTTCCCTGTCGTCAATATCCGCAAGGAGCATTTTCTTTGCGCCCTCATAGGGCAATTCCTCGGGTGCGTCGGGCATAAGTTTTTTTGCCGAGGAGGTGGGTTTTAAGAGAAATCTGTCGTCATAAATTCCGCCCACAACCTTGCGATTATAATAGATTATATACTCACCCATCATCGCCCTGTAACTTACGCCGTCCAGACCGCCGAGTTGTTCTTTTACAAATTCTAAATATTCTTTACTTGAAGCCATATTATATAATCTTTATTTTAGCGCTTTTGCTTGCCGCGTTATAACAACTGTTGCCTGCAAATTTAATTATTGCGGTATAGTTTCCCTTTTTGGTTATCTTTATTTTAAAGGTCGCAATACCCTTTGTGTTGGTTTTTGCGCTGTAAGTCTTATTATTTATTTTCAAAGTGATTTTTACATTTTTAATCGCTTTGTTGTTACCCTTAAGCGTTACCGTATATTTTTTGGTTTTTTGAGTTTTCTTGTAAGTTTTTGCCGGCGCTTTAAGTTTTACTGCCGCTTTTTGAATGACAATTTTAACCGTTTTTGTAACGCCTTCGCAACTGATTTTGCATGCGTAAGTTTTAGGCGCGGTGGTTGAGTAAATACTGAAATTAATTAAACCTGTAGCATTTGTGGTTTTTGTGTAGGTTTTGCCGTTAAATACAATAACTACCTTTTTGCCTGCAAGTGCTTTGCCGTTTGCGTTTGTAACCTTAACGGAAAAAGCCAGCGCCTTGCCGTAAACGCCTTTATATGTGGTTTTTGCAGTAACAAGCGCCGCAGGCTTTTTTGACTCCTCAATGACCACCTTAATCGCCGAATAAGGCATAAGAGCACCAAAATGGCTCACATCGAGCGTGTATTCGCCAACGGGCGCGCTTTTATTGGCAAGAAGAGCGATTTTGTAGCCGAGTTTAGTGCCAAGGTCGATTTCTATTAATTCGGCATCCGCTTTAGTGTCACCATTAAAATCAAGTTGGCGATTAACCGTTTCGCCATATAATATCCAATCGCTCTCGCAAAGCGCCATCCCGATATTAAAGTCTAAAGCCACGGGCTGAGTATCGGACAGAAGAACTGTTCCAACGGTTTTTTCTTTAATAATTGCTTTAATGCTTACATCTTCGGCAGGCATTGTAAAGGTTTCATCGCTCTTGTAAGAAAGCGTTTGAGTGGCAGTTTCAACGGTGTAACCGTAATAGTAATACTTTTCGCTGTCAATAGCGGTTTCATAGAAAAACACTATTATTTTGTCGCCTTCACCGGCTTTTTCTATCGGGTTATAGTCGCTGTCATAAACGCAGGTATATTCATCCGCTGTGAGGGTAAATTGACCTTCCGCATAGGACACTAAGCACACCGAGAGCGCACTCATTAATATGCCGATAATTAAAACAAAACTTAATACTTTTTTCATTGTTTTTTCTCCTTTCGCATTTAAATAATGTTTATATTAATATAATGACTTACATTGTCATCCGGCGCTTTTTTGTTTCGCTGTTTTCGCCTGTTTTTGTTCGGGAATTTTAAACAGGGCTTTATATAAATCGGAAATATCGTTGGAGTTCGAGGTAATCTCGCTTTCCTCTTGCTCGCTTATTACGGGTGGCTCGGATATGCTCTCATAGTTTATATCAAATTTTTGCCACTTGCCGTAAATCGTTTCGCTGCCCTCGCTGCTTTCCTTAAAGGCTCTTACCGCTATGGATTTCGGGAAAAACGCCCCCGCTTCATAGAAATAATAGGCGTTTGCAGACCCCCAAAAGGTTTTTACCGAGCTCTTTTTACCGGCGTCGTCAACAAGCATAACTTCATAGCCCGTAGCGCTTTTAATCCCGCTTAAAGTAATGCGCCACAGTTCATTATACTTTGCCGCGCCGACATCCACAAAGTGAACATCCGCGCCCGAATATTTAACTCTGCCCCACTTCGCTTTGAGGTGGTCGCACTCATCGTATTTCTGCTTTGAATCTTTATAATTGCCTAATTTCTCAAACTTTGCTTTTGCAGCGTCAAACTCAGCCTTTTTCAAAAGCGCCGTTGCCTCTTTATATTTCTTTTCATATTTTTCTTCTATGTAAAGCTTTTTGCATTTTTCAACAATAGCGGCACTGTCTTTGTAGTCCTCCATTCCCGCCAAAGCGGAAATGGCTTCGTTGTACTTTTTGTTTTTCATCAATTTTAGCGCGTAATTGTATTGCTCGTCCAGCTTTTTGTCGGTATCCATAGCAATGTCGCACTTATTTAAATACTCGGCAGCGTCCTTGTAATCTCCCAATTTTTCAAACGCTGCGCGCGCTTGCGTGTATTCCCCGCTCTCATATAACGCTATTGCTCCCAAATAATCATTTTGGGGAACAAATACCATTTTGTTAACAAAATAAGCGGCGACAGCTCCTATAATCAATATGCAAAGAACAGCTATGATTATTTTCGCAGACTTTTTCACTTCACTCACCTCCAAGCACTTATGCTTTTATTATACATTATAATTCTTTTTAGAGCAAGAGCAGAAAAAACAAGCCCGACTGTTATCAAGAATAATAGCAGTCGGGCAAATATCCCTAATTCGTATTATATTAATAATTAAGAGGCAAATAAACTATATTGCTCCACGCTCCGTAATAGGCCTTGCTCCTTTACTTTTTTATATTAACCGAAAATAATTCGGTTTATATTTTTACGATTTTTTTATCAATATAGCCGACTGCGTTTTCGCCTCCGGACATAAAGCTTATATAATAATAATTACCGTATACGCCTAAAATGTTCAAATTCTTTCCGACTTTTACTTTTCGCAGTTCTCCCATGGAATCCGCATGCTCGGAAATCAGACCGGCTTTTTTGACAACGCCTTTTTTTATAGCAGCATACGGAGTATACTTGTCATCATATTGATACTTTATTGCGATTGTGTTTTCTCTGTAGAACCAACTGTTTTTAATGTTGCGATTTATTCTGCCGACAGAGAAAGAGTCCATCAAACGGGTTTTCAAGTTTGAATTGACTGTTATAACATTTCCCATTTCGTCATAACCCGCCAGCACAATGTAGTGCGAACCGCTTGTAAACAGTTGCAAACCGTCTCTGTTTTCAACTCCCAAAATAACCATATAGCCCTTTTTGAGATAAGCGAACGACTGGTGCGGCAAAATCTTTTTATATTCAAATCCTAAATTTTGAGTGTCTCGCATATAAGGGGTAACGCTTCTTGCCAAGCCAGTAATATTTGAGCCTTTTCCTCCGCTGTTTGTTACGGATGAACTCATGGCGCCCATAATCTGTTCGGGGAAGACAATACTTCCTTTAAGTGCAGACAGCGCCGCAGCCAACGCATAAGGTCCGCAGGAATTGGAAATATACAAGCCGTTTATTTTGCCGTATTTGCCTTTTTGGTTGAATTGATAAAACGGCATATCATTATATATACAGTAATTGTATTTTGATGTACTCTTATAATATGAATTGTACTTCTTTTCGCTTTTCTTTACATAATACTGTCCGTTTTCAACGCAAGCGTTGTATCTTTTTATATAGCCGTAATAATATTTGTTATTGTACTTGAGCAAAACATAGAAGTAATCGCCGCCGTTTTTGTCTTTGCCAAGCACTTTGAATTTTTTGCCTCGGTAAAAACTCAGCTTCCTTCCGCTTTTTTTGTTTTTTCTACCGACAAATCTTTGGTAGTTGAAAAATGTGCCGTGGTATAACAAACAAGCCTGCCGCTGCGGGCTTTTTTAATATAGACAGGCTTAAAATCGGCAATTTCAAAGAAAACCGCACTGTAAGCGCCATAGTGTTTTTTATTCCCGACCTGTTTGTAAGCGCGAACACGAAATGCATATCGTTTGCCTGTTGCCAGCTTGCTTACTATAGCATGGTTTTTGGCGGTTCTTACTTTTGTTGTCCACTTCTTGGTTTTGGCGTTATAAAGCTGAATTTCATATCCGCTCATAGCGGTAAGCGCTTTCCACTTTAAAGGAATGCTCTTGTTGGTTGTCTTATATGAGGCTACGCCCGTAACCTTTAATATTTTGATTTTAAATTTTCGATTAAATGTGCCTGAAAAATTGCCTTTTCCTTTTATGGTAGCCGTAGCGGTGCCGGGATTAGTGTTGTTTGTGTAAGATACAGTGTAGTCGCTGTTACGCTTAAGCACTCTGCCAAGTCTTTTAACAACGGCAGCGGGCGTTTTCGCCTTAGCGTTATACCAATAAGAGGTGGTATTCAAGCGAATGCTTTCGCTTTTAAGCGGACACGGAGCAATTTTATAATTTACACTTATAGAACCGCGGTATAAACCTTTACCCTCAATTTTTACAACCGCATTGCCGGCGTTAACATTATTGCTATAGGTAAGTTTATAATCCGAATCAGGCGAAAGAGTTTCTGTGCCCTCTCCCTTAACGCTTATCGCGGGCGTCTTCGCCGAGCCGTCATATACATAGTTGATGTGAGATAATTCAACGCTTGCCTTTTCTATATTTTTCCATACATTTACGGGTATTTCGAAATATAAATCTTTGCACTTAACCGTTACCGACACTTTGCCGAGCTCTTGAGTGCTATTGTCTACGGTAAAATCGGTGCATGTTTTCCATTCGCCGTAGTTGTCGCATACCATAAAAATCATATCCGAAAAATCAATTTCTTCATACTGATAATATGAAGTCTTTGCAGGATAAGTATAAGGTGTTACGGCTACTGTTCTTTCTTTGTCCGTTTTTAAATGCACCTTGCCGTCCCTGATTTCCCAAATGCTTATAAAATCAAGTTCGGGGTATGAGCTTTCAAGCGCTACGCTCTCGCTGTTAAGTGCGCAAGGCTCAGTTGAGTTCTCATCGAAATAGTAGCAACCGTCAGGATTTTCGCCTATTTTATAACAGGTTTCGGTGCTGTATAATTCGCCGAGATTTATGCAGTACTGCGCATTATCTCCTATGCCGTAAACATTATAGGAGTCAGCTGTGATTT
The DNA here is from genome assembly GCA_902796055.1 of Oscillospiraceae bacterium. Classification (GTDB taxonomy): domain Bacteria; phylum Bacillota; class Clostridia; order Oscillospirales; family Acutalibacteraceae; genus RUG714. The sequence continues at coordinate 3,438 of CADBNM010000043.1, read as the reverse complement.
TGCCGTAATTTATGCAATTTGTGAGCAAGCCGAGGTTAGAGCCGACTATTCCGTAAGCTTTGCTTGCATTTGCGCTTATTTCACCGTAGTTTGCGCAAGCGGTAATCGTGCCGCCCGAATGATTAATCGCGCATATACCCTGCGCTTCGTTTTTTCCGAAATTAATATAGTTTTTTACGGTTGCGCCTTCGTAATTGCTTCTCACTGCACAGTTGTTTGCATAATTCACAAAGCCGTCAATCAAACCGCTGTTGTCATTTACGGTACAATTATAACTGCCGGGGTTTTTCTTGGCGGAATTAACGCCGTCATCAAGCGTGCAGTTTCTAATTGTTCCGCTCTCTTTATTGTTTTCAACAAAGCAATCTGCCGTGCTGTATATTAAACGGCAGTTTTCTATCACACCGCTGTTATTTTGAGAAAATGCGCAAGAGGAGGCCGAGAAAACGCAATTTTCAAAAGTTAAGTTTTTGATTGTGCCGTTATTCGAAGCACAAAAAGTATGCATTGTTGCATTTTTTACGGAATGCCCGCAACCGTCAAAAACACCTTTAATTTCAGTGTTCTTATCGAAATTCAAAAAGCCTTTCGGGTATGCGCCGACATCCGTAAAATCGTCACTCTTGAATGTGATATCTTTCATCAACCTTATTTGTTTGTCCGATAAGTTATACAGTGAATACTCAAATTCTTTTGCTGTATATACCGTATACCAGCCGTCGTCCGCTTTCTTCGGGCAGTCGCTTGCCGAAAATGCATTTGTCGCGGGCGTTGCAAGAACAATGCCCGAAAACAACACTGCGATAATGAGTATTAGTGAGACTGTTTTTTTCATATTTCCCCCAATTTGTTAAATTAAATGTTTTTATTCGAAGTCCCAGAAGCCGGTTCCGGTTTCCGCGTCGCGCTTTCTCTTTATTGTGCCGTCCGTAACAGGGCGCAACTCTATTTCCGCAGTGTAGAGTACTGTCGCAGACTTAAGGTGTCCGCCGCACATCAGGTGTTCGTCACCTTTTTTATAAGCGAATACAGCGTGCGTATGGTGCGCTCTTTCGCCGTTTTCGTCCATTATAACATTGCCGTTCATTGAGGCAAGTTCAAGCATCCCCGAAACTTTGCGGGTTTCAAACTCGCCCTTTTCGGGTATAAAGGTCTGTATTTCAGCTTCGGCGCAGCCGCCTATACCGCTAAAACACGCCGAGCAAATCCCCTCGCTCTCGCAAATATTAAGTATTCCCGCGATTATTTCCTCGCCCTTGTCAATCCTTATGTAATATACTTCTCCAAATTTTTTGTAGTCCATTTTGCCCTCACAAAATTTTGTATTTTAAAATATTATAACACAAAAGCGAATAAAAGTATATTCATTTATAACTTTCACACAATAAACACTGCCAAGCAAAAACGAGGCGCTTCCGCCGAAAACAACATCAATTGTCAAATGAAGCGAAAAAATCCCGCAATAATTTAACAGCAGTTGTTTTGGCTGTTAATTTGTACTAATATAAATATTGACTAAACATATTTTTAATGTTACAATAAAACTGCCAAATAATTTTACAAGTTAATACTATTTTTATTATGAAAAAATGGGCGGAGTTTTTTATCTTTTGATAAAAATGCTGGCTCTAATTTACCGTACTGTTTTTTCATAATAGTATCTTGTAAAATTGTTTGGCGACAGTTTGGGGCTTGCGTTTTTTGGCGTATGGCTTCAGCTGTACGTCATTTTTTATTGAAAGGAGAAAAGAAAATGAGTAGTGGTGGCGGTCTTAGCTTTTGGGGTGTTGTTTTGGCAATAATTGTTGCTCTAGTTATTGTCTATGTGCTCGGATAAGCAAAATTTTAAAAAAGAAATAATTATTGCATTAGTTTCACTCGGCATTTACTTTTTAAATGGAGCATTAAAATCGTATATAAACATCCCTGTTGTTGATTATTTGTGCAAAAATCATTTAAACGATTTTTTGGGTGGAATCGTTTTCTGCGCATATACAAATATCGTTATTATGATTTCTCATAGGAGAGCAATGCATAGGTTAAAATTTATTATACCATATATAACAATTTGCGGAATATGCTGGGAATATATTTTTCCGCTTTTTCTGTCACAAAGTACTTCCGATTTTTGGGATGTTATTTCTTATGCTCTAGGCGGATTTGTGTATTATTTATTATTTAAAATTATGTAAACTAATCACTATAATAATCTATTAAACAAATAATTTTAAGGAGAAAAAACATGAAAAAGAATATTATAATCATTTCCATAATGATTGTTGTTACTTCAGCACTGATCGCTTTTGTAATATACAATTCAAAAACTTCAAGTTACATAGAAACAACAACTACAACATCTTATTCTTATGATGACGATTCTCAGAGTGACAACACTACATATCGCCACGATTACTCATATGACAGTAATAGTGGCGGCAATTATGACACCAATGATAAATATTATTCGCAAAATGACCATGACGGTGACGGATATATAAATGATGATGAATTTCAAGATGCAATGGGCGATTATATAGACGATTATTATGCAAATCATCCGGAACTAGATGACCCTGGTTACGACTATTGATAAAAGTATTGTTTCCAAATCCACGACTCTCCCAATCGCTTTCTCACTGAAATTTCAAACAAAAAAACACTTGCTATTGCAAGTGTTTTTGTTTGGCGCCTCAAGTAGGACTCGAACCTACGACTCCTTCCGGTCAGAATATTTAACGCCCATCAAAATAATGAGCGTTAATACTATTATTCTTTCTCCATATTAGCTTTTGTGGTATTGATGGAAGAAATAAGAATTTTCCTAATCACTCCGCAATCGTGAATTAACTGCAAAGCAGCAGTTTCATCAATAATCTCAGATTTATACATCAGCTCCAACCAATACTCACTTTCAAAGCACTCTTTGAGGGATATTTGAAGTTTGGCAACAAAATCAGCTTTGCCATGTGCATAATTTGCTTCTCTTATGTTTGCGCCGATAGAAGTTGATGAACGTTCCAATTGATTAACGATTGAATAATGCCCTTTTATACTTTCGCATAACTTCACAATATTAATAGAAAACTGCATAGACAAATCGACTAATATATTCTCTTTCATCAAATCACCTCATATAAATTATACAATTAAAAACACTATTAATCAATGAAATCTTTTGCGTTGCAAAAGATGAAATCGGGCTTTGCCCGATGAAATCCAAAATGCAAGCATTTTGGATGAAATCAAATCCGTTCATCCGCTTTAGCGGATTTCATCGCTTGCGATTTCATCCGAACTTTAGTGAGGATTTCACCCGTTCGCAGAACGGATTTAATTGAAAAAACCTCGCCACTGGCGAGGTTTTTTCTGGAGGCAACACCCGGATTTGAACCGGGGAATCAGAGTTTTGCAGACTCGTGCCTTACCCCTTGGCTATGT
>CADBNM010000042.1 GCA_902796055.1 Oscillospiraceae bacterium | reverse complement strand
TTCTTGCCTAAACTAAAATCTACTCGCTAAAATTCAAACCGCCCGAACTTTTTATTGTCCTACTCGAAGAAGTTGGCGCTAAGATTGAACTTAAATAATTATAATTTAATTTTTTCTCAAAGAAAAAAGTTATTTATTAATTGAGGGGTTATCTGTTCTGTTCAATAAATAATCAACGCTTACTCCATAAATATCGGCAATTCTTATCAATGTTTCCGGAGTCATAGAATTAACTCCGTTTTCATATGCCGAGTATGTTCTTCTATTAATATACAATTTATCTGCTACTGCTTGTTGAGTTAAATCGTTATCTTCCCTTAAGTCTTTAATCCTTTTAAATATCATTATTATCACCTCTAAAAACGATTATAAATGCCATAAATTCTGCCATTGACTTTTGGCAGAATTTATGGCATTATTAGTATTAACAATGACACTTATTTAATCAGGAGGATCTATTATGGAACAAAAAGAAACAGTTCAGACCCCAATTAATAGTGGAGTCGAGGCAAGCAAGAAATCTTTTATTAAAAAGCCGTGGTTTTGGATAATTATTGCAGTAATTATTCTATCAACAATTATTACTTTCGCAGTTACAAAAAAAGGCGGTTTTGAGTGGCCAAGTAGTGGTATTGCAACAGTTATTCCTAATCCGCAAGCCAAAAAAGGTAAAATAATAATAAATGATGAAGACCATTTTTTGGCTACAGTTAATTCATATAATGAAGATGAGTATAATTCTTATTTGGAGAATTGCAAAAAATATGGTTTTACTATTGATGCGGACAGCAGTAGCGGATATGATGCATATAACAAAGATGGGTATAAAATAAGCCTGTTTTATATTTCGAGCAAAGAGGATTTAAGCATAGAAGTTGAAGCACCGATGGAATACGAAGAAATAGTATGGCCTGAAATAGGCGCTGGTTCAATGTTGCCACAGCCTAAATCGGATATAGGTAAAATAACCAGCGACACGGAGGATACTTTTATTGCTTATATTTCAAATACCGACAAAAAGGATTTTACCGAGTATATTAAAGCGTGCCAGAAAGCAGGATTTAATACGGATTACAACAAGGGTGATGATTATTATTACGCTGACAATAAAGACGGATATCACTTGTCTTTAAATTATGAAGGCAACCAAATAATGTTTGTTAAAATCGAAAAATCATCATTGTCTGAAGACAATGAAACCACAACCGTAACAACAACTCAAAAGCAAACAACAACTGTAAAGCAGTCAACAAAAAAGCAAAGTTCATCTGCTGTTACGCCGAAGTTTAAAGAACTGATGGATAGTTATGAAGCGTTTATTGATGAATATGTTTCATTTATGAAAAAATACAATAAATCCGGTCAATCAACTGAAATGTTAAGTGATTATTTGGATTATTTGCAAAAGTATAATGATTTTGTTAAAAAAGTTGACGATATAGATGAAGAAAATTTAAGCACGGCAGATGCTTTATATTACGCAGAAGTTAATGCGAGAGTTGCTAAAAAGTTAGCACAAGTTTCTTAAAAAAACAGCGAGTTCACAAAAGTGAACTCGCTGTTGCTTCTTGTAAATTAAGCGTTAGCAATTTTTATAGGGCTTAATTATTTTACTGTAACCCTAACAATATTCTTTGTTGTAAATGCACTGCCAACGCTGTTTGCATTATATGCTCTTACCAGGAAGTAGTAAGTGCCTTTTTTAGCAGCCATGCTAAACGCAGTTGCAGTTGTTTTATTAACAAGGGTATATTTCTTTGTGGCGCGGTTGTACCTGTAAACATTATAGTAATATGCGCCTGTGCACGAACTCCACTTTATAGCGAGCCTGCCTTTGCTGCCGGCAATTCCGGTGATGGTAGGCGCTTTGCAAAGTGTAATTGCACTTACAAGGTCAGCGGTTGTAAAGGCGCTGCCGTAATTATAAGTGGAGTCGAAAGCCCTTACAATGTAGAAATATTTTGTGCCTGCCGCTTTCTTCTTGGCAGTATAAGTGGTGCCTGTAGTCTTTAAGAAAACGCCGGTATATTTCTTTGTTTTAGCGTTGTATTCATATACACTGTAATACTTCGCGCCTGTTACTGCTCTCCATTTGAGAGTAACGGTGCTATCCGTAACCTTTGAAACGCTGACAACCGGTTTTGCAGTGAGAATCTTAAACTTAAGCGTTGCACTGCCGGTATATTTGCCAATGCCGGTAATAGTCATACTTGCAGTACCGATTTTCACATTGTTGGCATATTTAACTGTATAGTCTTCGCCTTCAGTCAATTCATTACCGTTGTTCAAGAGTTTGAACTTGGTCTGCTTTACAGCCTTGCCTGTATAACTTAAACTGCTCGAGAGCATAACTTGACAACTTTTTATTAATGGGCTATGCTTTTAGTATAAATATTTTTGGAGATAAAGCAATGAAACAAAAACAATTCTTTTTCCTTCGCACAAGGGTGCTTTGTGTAAATCTTGTGTTGGCGCTCATCGCTTCAAGCCTGTTTCACGCGATGAGGGTGGTGTGGGTTTTCTATAATCCCGCAACCTTCTTTTTAGGCGGCGCAAGGGGTGTTTTTTGCCTTTCTTTGCTTGCCGTCGCCGTTTTAATTTTGCTTACCGCGCTTAAATTTTATAAACCCGAAGCAACCCAAAAAAGGCAAAAATTATTCAAGGCTTTAGGTATAATATCGGGCGTTTTAACTGCGGTTTTAACTGTAGTCGACATAGTAGTTTTAATATTCAGCGGAGCAGAAACAGACTATGCCATAATGTTATATTTAAAGCGCGATTTGCCTTACATTTTTGCGTTTTTAGCGGTGTTGATACTTGTTTTGTTCCTTCCAAAGCTTAAAGGCAAATTAAGAAATGCGCTTGCTATAACCGTTTGCGCCTGCATAGTGCTTTCGTGTTTGAGATTTGCTTTTCCGCTTTCGCTATATCGCTTTGTTTCAGACCCGCTTGTTATTGATACGGGTAAAGATTATTCGGTAGTATTTGCCACGAACGACTGCGGAACAGCCTTTGTAAAATATAACTATGGCGGCAAAGAATATAAAACTTATGCGGCAAACTGCGGCAGACGCATAGGCGACAGGCTTATTCACAGCATAAATGTTCCCTATGAGCATTTAAAGAACAACTCCTATGAAGTCGGCAGTACACATATAATTGAAGAATATTCTTACGGCTCTTGGCTCGGCAGAACGATTAGCTCGGGGCAGTATAATTTTAAAGTCAACGAGGGAAAAGAGCAAAGCTTTTTGGTTGTTTCCGACTGGCACTGTGCGCTTGGCGCGGCGAAAAAGGCTGTTGCAGAGCTCGGCGATTACGACTCGGTCATTATGCTCGGCGACCCCGCTGCGGGAATGGATTTTGAAGAGGAAGCCGCAAAAAATCTCGTCGGCTTCGGCGGTGATATATCGCACGGAGAAAAGCCCGTCATTTATGTCAGGGGCAACCATGAAACGAGGGGCGCTTTTGCAAACAGACTGCCCGATTATTTGGGACTTGAGAGCCTTTATTATTCCACCCGCTTCGGCGATTATTCTTTCTTGGTGCTTGACAGCAACGAGGACAAGGAGGATGAGCACATAGAATACGGCTCAATGAACGATTATTCGCTTTACAGGAGGCAAATGCTTTCGTGGCTTAACGAACAGCCTAAGTCCGAGGGCAAGCTGATTGTCCTTTCGCACGACTGGTATATCAGCCGTCCCGAGCTTGATGTGTCCCGTGCCGCATGGGACAAAATAGACGAGCTTGGCGCACGCTTTGTAATCAGCGGACACACTCACAAATGTGAATTTTTAGACGACTCGGAAGATGAAAATAAGGCAGAATATTTGAAAGCGTATCCGTCTGTAACAACCTATTTTGACGGCGGACATAAGGGCAATTCTTATTATATCGCTTCAAAACTGACTCTCACCCCATCGGGCGCGCACTTTGAAGCCGCCGACAATAAGGGTGAAAGAATTATGGATAAAACGCTAAAATGGTAAAAAAGTGCGATGCTTTCTGACGGAAGCATCGCTTTTTTTGAAAAGGTAACAGTGAATATTGAATAAGTAAGGCAATGCGTAGCGTTGCATTAAAACAGCGAGTTTACGGGAAGTAAACTCGCCAATCTTCAAACCAAAACAGGACGGAAAGCACCGTCCTGTTTTTACTTTGTTCTTCTTATTCCGGAAGATAATCAAGGTTATTAACTATCTTGTTTTGACAATAGTTCTTAACCTTAGCGGTTTCCGAGTTGCTCTGCGCAATCAAGGGAGCGATTTGTCCTACAGACCTTGAAGAGAACGAATTGTCATAAACGGTATATTCTACGCCGTTATAAACATACTTGATATATGCTCTTGCGCAGTACGCTTTTTTCCAGTTCCTTGCTTTAACATTTATAACAAGGTTGAAAGTAAGTGTTTTACCGCTGCCGCCCAAATCGTCGTCGTGAGCCGATACGCCTTTCCAGTTGTTGCCTGTAAACGCTTCTTTATCCGAATTGTTTGCCACAACGCTTGTTTGATAGACATTTGTTTTGCCTTCTTCAAGTTTAGCGATATTCTCATTAGCATTAATCACATTTGTTTGCGACCATACATAACCGAAGTCTGTAAGGCGGTTGCCGCTGCCCGTGTCCGTAAGCGATACGCCTGCGGGAATATGCATTGAAGCGGTAAATCTCATACCCTGCTTTACACTTGTAAGCAAAGGAGATGAGGGGGTGGTTGCACATTCGGAAAGGTCGATGTTTGAAGGACCCTCAATTTTAAGCGAAGCGCCTCTTGTGCTGTAGTCATAATCGAAAGCTGTTGCATGGAATCTGTTGAATGCGGGAGCCGGTGCTAAAATGTTTGTAGGCGAAGTGTTTTCAACTACCGAAGCGATATTCGGCTCGCCGTCAACAGCCTCTTGAACATTGGAAGTGTCCTTTGTGAAAGAACCGCTATCATTTATTGCGCCCCAACAGGTATTGCAGCGGGTGCATTGATAATAAGCAACGCCGTTTTCACCGTCGGTAGGATTAAGCGAGTGAAGAACCGTGTCGCCGGTATGACCTAAAGCGGGAGTACCGTAAGAAACCTTGCTGTAATTGCAGAAAACACAATCCTCTTTTAATTCCTGCGCTTTGGTGCAGGTAGCGGGTTGTTCTTCAACTTCACCATTGAAATAGTGTTCGGCAATATCATAATATTCCGCTTCAGCAATTACCTCTTGAGGTCCGTCTGTGTAAATCACAGTTGCTTCATCAGACCATTTTTTAAATGCCTGGTGACCGTAAGAGTCATATTTCTGAGGAGTTACATCGGGAGCAGTAGGTATGGTGCCGTACTCTACCGTTTGGGTAAGCGCTTTTCTCTGTGTGCCTTCAGTGTAACTGAATACAACCTGATAATCGAAGGTGTGGATTCTAACCTTTTTCGTATTGTACTTAGTGCCTGCGCTTTGCCTGATGTATATATCATAATCATTGGCTTTATTTGCTTGCGATGTAAGAACTAATCTTCTGTAATCACTTTCAATCGATGCGCCTTCAACCGAATTAGTGTTGTTTGCTCCGGCTACAACCGAAAGAGTCGGGTTTTGATTCATTACAACGCCGTATTGGTCTTTAACCTGACCGTAAGTGAATGCAATGGGCGAGCGGTAATTAGTACCGTCTGTATTAACGGAAGCCTCGGAGACACCGTTAGTCAAAGCGCCTATTGAAGTAATTGTCGGAGCGGTGCCGGAAACAGAATCATAACCGCTGTTGCTGCATGTGCCGCCGCTACCTGCGTTCCAGCTTGTACTTGCCAGCGTTTTCGGTAAGGTGCAGGTGTTGTACATATTCTTTGTAATATTCCCGTTTTTACCGCCAAAGGTGCCGTTAAACAATATCTTTGCATCTTTTGTGTGTTCGGCATCACTATAGCAAATGATTTTTTTAACATACCACTCGGATACTGTGCCCCAACCGCTGGTTTTTAAGTTAACTTTAACGGAATAAGGAGCGCCGTCTAATACTAAATCACTTGTTTGCGTATGTCCGTCTTCACCTTCTGCGCAGTCGGTAATTGCGGAAGTACCTGTGGTGCCGTCCTGTTTTTTATAATTAATAGTTATTGCATTATCATCAGGGGCTGCTGCATTTGTTACATACCATTCAACATATACATAATATTTGCCGGCATTCGGAGGATATTGAATAGAATCACTCGTAGGCTTGGGAGGCAAGTAATTGAAAGAGAAGTGCTCGGCATTAGCAAAACGCTGCGCCGAGGAATCTTCATAACCGGTTACAACTAAAGTTCTTTCCGTTTTGCCGCTGTCATCATTTATTCTCGATGATGTCAAATCAAAAGCATTACTGCCTATTGAAGCATTTTCATTTCTTATTGTAACCGAAGAGAGGTTGACACAACCGACAAAAGATTCTTCACCGATGGCGTTTACACATTCCGGGAAATTAACAGTAGTAAGTGAGTTACAATAGGAAAAAGCGCCTTCGTTTATAGAGATATTACCGCTTTGTTTATTGGGAAGATTGAGCCTTGGAAGTGATTGCGCATTTCTGAAAGCCCATTTGCCTATAGAATTTAAAGCGGAACCGTTTGCGAAAGTAAGGCTTGAGAGCGAAACCCATGAATGAAACGCTCTTGCTCCTATATCGGTAACGGAAGCGGGGATGGTTAAAGAAGTACAACGGCGGTTTGTACTGAAAGCGCCCTCGCCGATTGTTTTAAGATTGCTTCCGTTGAAAGTGACAGATGTAATATCGGCTTTATCGGCAAAAGCGTACTCCCCGATAGCGGTTACATTATATGTAGTGCCGCCGTTTGAAACGGTTGCGGGAATATTTACCGAGCCGGAAGAAGACGCCCAACCGGTAAGAGTTGCGCTTGTTCCGGAGGTAGTATAACTAAATCCGCCCGAATTAAAGCCCGCAGCAAAAATTGCAAATATTGTGCTTATAATAACTAAAACAAGTAGAATTGAAATAACTCTTTTCATAATAAATCCTCTATATCTTATGTTTTGAAACTAAAACCAAAAATCTTATATTTTCACCTAAAAGTTAAAAGATTCCAACTTCTTTTGCAAAGTGCCATATATACTGAGTAGTTGCCATTGTAGCGTTTTTGTACTCCGCTGTTACGGAATCATAATAATCTATTGAAGATGAACCAGTGATATTGGATGGAGTTGCATAACGATAATCGGATTTATCCAAAAGAACATATGATGAATAGTCGTTGTTTCTTACAATGTTTTCAACCGAAAGTCTTAATGCCTCATTATATATGGAACTGTCAAAAACATCGTTGCTCAAATCATTAAGTTTATTGGCATAAGGCATATGATTTCTGATATATGTATCAACATCCTTTTCAAAAAGTGCATGACGATTTTTTCCGCTAAGACCTTCCTGAGCGCCGTCGGCTGCTGCGGTTAAGTTATTGGCGTGATGTGTCTGGCAAGCGTCCTGCACATAATGGCAACCTCTGCCTAATTCTTCAAAAGCGTCCGCTATTCTGCCTGCGTTGTAGAATGTTATAGCAGTGTCATAATGCCTTTTGGCATTTACCTTACAGGTATCAGCAGTACGGTCTTTGAAATTCTTTTCCGTGTAAGGGTCATAAAAATGCCCGCTGAACATTGACTCAAAATAGGTCATTCCGTTAAAAGGATTAGTAAAAGACAACTCATTGTCGGGCTTTTTATAAATATTTTTGCCTGTTTCTTCATCTTTCCCCACATATAAGCCCGTTTCGTCTTCATCGGGCGATGCGGCGTGATAAACTATAAAATCCGCATAAGTCTGACAGCTGATATTATTCTTTTCATCATAGAAGGAATAAGCGCTATCAAACTGCGAAGTGCCTTTATCGTGCAGAATAATAGCGAGCGCATTAGCGCAAATTCTTTGGTGAGTCGGTGCGGTATCATCACGGGTTGATTCAAATTCGGCAGAATCAAGACTGTTGTTGCCGCTTGCTCTTTTTGCCTCAGCCATTTCTGCAATTACCGAAAGGTCGTAAGTCATCGGCTTGCCGTTATACTTGAATTCAACCTCTTCGCCGCGAAGGAGTTTTTGAATAGTCGGGCTGTAGGTTTCTTCAATAACGCTGTCAAAATCATCCTCCAAAGCAAAACTTTGCAGGCATGCGCCGCTGCCGATTAAAAGGGCGAGCGCAAGAACTAATGCAATAATTTTTTTCATACGAAATCTCATTTAAGTCACCTCTGCTGATAATGTGGGTTTTATTTATTATTAATATTATATATAATATACCACTCAGCACTGTGTTTTTCAATGGTCAAATAAAAAAAATAGCGAGTCCGATTTTTTGAACTCGCCAACCTTAACTTGCACCAACGGTGCAAACATCATTTGCGCTTTAGCACAAACATCACTTTACATAAATTCCGAACTAAAATTCGGAATTTATGTAAGAGCACGCCGCAAGCGCTGCCACGGTGCCGTCTGCCACGGCGGTAGTAACCTGTCTTATGCTTTTGCTTCTGCAGTCTCCCGCAACAAAAATGCCTTTGGTTTTGGTAAGGCACTGCTCGTCCGACTCAAAGTAGCCGTAGTCATTAAGCTCGGCTAAGTCCTTAAACGGCTCGTTTTCGGGAATAAGTCCGATTGCCACAAAAAGCCCGTCGGCATTTATCTGTTTAGTCTGTCCGTTCTGCTCTATTTCAACGCCCGAGAATTCTCCGTTTTCGGTAAGTAAACGGGTGATTTTAACGCCTGTAAAAGAGGAAACATTATCTCTTGCAAAAAGTACCTTTTGGAGCCTTTCTTCGCCTGTGAAGAAGTCCAAATCCTGAAGCATTATTACCTTTTCGCATTTATCGGATAACAGTATTGCCTCCTGCAAAGCCGAGTTGCCGCCGCCTGCCACGCAGACGGTCTTGTTTTTATAAAAATCACCGTCGCACACGGCGCAGAACGATATGCCCTCGCCGACAAGCTCGTTTTCGCCCTCCAAGCCGAGCATACGGTGTTTAACGCCTGTTGCGATAACAACCGTTTTGCCCTCAAAGGTGCTGCCTTCCTCAGTGGAAACGAGCTTTATTTTGCCGTCGGCATTTATGCTTTTAACCGTTTCAAATTCAATGTCCGCGCCCTGCTCTAAAATCTGCGAGAGCGTGTGGTCTGCAAATTCGTTTCCGCTCATAGTGAGCGTGCCGGGGAAGTTTTCAACCTTTGGCGAATGGGTGATTTGTCCGCCGAAGCCGTTTTTCTCTATAACAAGTGCGCTCTTGCCGTTGCGCAGTGCATAAAGCGCGGCGGTCATGCCTGCGGGACCTCCGCCTACAACAATTACATCATACATAGTATATCTCC
>CADBNM010000041.1 GCA_902796055.1 Oscillospiraceae bacterium | reverse complement strand
CATTCAACAAAATATACAAAAAAATAATAAAACTTCGTACATTTTAATATTGAATATTCCTCTTACTTATGCTATTATTTTTTGCAGCAAACATACAAAATTATTTTTTGGAGAAAAATATGGCTAAATTATATTTTAAGTATGGCGCAATGGGCTCCTCAAAATCGGCTCAGGCGCTTATCACAAAATTTAATTATGAAGAAAGAGGCTTGAAAGTCTGGCTCATAAAACCGAGCGTTGATACAAGGATGGGGATTGATACCGTCGCTTCAAGGATAGGTTTGAAAGCGAAGTGCACCACAATTCATCACGATACCAGCATTTGGAATGAATTTGAGAATAAGCTTGCTCAAAAGGTTGATGTTATAATCGCCGATGAATCGCAGTTTTTCACCGCTGAGCAGATTGATGATATGCGCAGAATTGTTGATGAGCTTGAGGTTCCCGTATTGTGCTTCGGACTTCGTACCGACTTCCAGACTAACCTTTTTGAGGGCAGTAAAAGGCTGCTTGAGGTTGCGGATAAAATCACGGAAATTAAGAACATCTGTGAATGTGGCAGAAAAGCCATTGTTAATGCGAGAATTGATGATAACGGCAATGTTATCACTGAGGGCGAGCAGGTGCTTTTAGGCGGCAACGAAAGGTACATTGCAATGTGCCACCGCTGTTGGAAAAAGTCAATAGAAAACAGAGATTAATCATAAAAGCATTAAAAATCCTGAAGGCTGTTCCTTCAGGATTTTTTAATTCCAAATATTTTTTGCGCATTCAAACCGAGAATCAAATCTGTTCTTTCTTCATCCAAACCGCAATTTTTAATTTTCTCTATTGTTATTTTTTGCTCGCTCCAAGGGGAGTCCGAGCCGAATAAAATTTTATCGTAACCGTGCTTTTCAACAATTCTTTTAAACTGCTCACCGGACATCATCTGCCGCTTTTCTTTTGGCACATAAACATTTTCGGGAGGCTCGTATTCGCCTAAAGAGAAGGAAGTGTCAAAGTAAACATTTTCGCCGCAAAGCTCTTTTTCAACCTCGTTCCAGCCCTTCCAGCCGCCCATATGTGCAAGTATAAATTTTTCGGGAGCAATTTCTTTTATTACATTTTCTATGTGCTTTACCGAGGCGAAGTTATGGTGCATAATGCCTATATCCAGTCCGGCGTGAATAACTATTGCCAGATTTTCGGCGCAGGCAGCGTCTATAATCCTTAAATATCTAATATCATCTATATCTGTGTCTTGGTAGGCGGGATGAAGCTTGATTCCCGTAATACCGTTTTCTCTAAGTCTTTTTAGCTCGGTGGCATAGTTTTCATAGTCAGGGTGCATACCGCCGAGTGAAAACAAGCCTGTTTCACGGTATTTTTCGTTCTTTTTTATGGCAATATCGTTTAATTTTTCAACTTGAGCAGTATTTGTAACAACAGGTAAAAGAACGCTGTAATCAACGCCTGATATTTCCATTGATTTTTGCAGAGCACAGTCCGTGCCTTCGGTGTATGCTACCGATTCCGCTTTATTCTGCAAAAAAGCGATGGTTTTTCTCGCTATTTTTTCGGGAAAAGTGTGTGTATGCGCGTCAATTATCATTATATCACCTCCTGTTTTATTATAGTTTTAATTTAATAATAAATCAATATATTGTTTTTTTATTTTTCTTATGATAGAATAAAAATATAAATACTCAGGGGGATAATTGTGAGTAATACAAAACTTTCTTTAGGTGAACGCTTTAAAAAAGCGATAGGCATTGAAGGGGATACCAAAAAGGTGGTTTACCCCATGCTCAATTATACCGCCACTAATATTTCAACAAGCGGTGCGTCTTACTTTTTCAGCCTTTACTATATACCTTTTTTAGTGTATGTGGAAGGGCTTTCTCCTTCTCAGGTGGGCTTAATAATTCTAATCAAGTCTATTTGGGACGCTATTACCGACCCGCTTATGGGCGTTATAACCGACAGGACTCATTCAAAATACGGCAAACACAGATTTTGGATAATCGTCGCCGTTATACCGTTTGTTGTCACTTTCTTTATGACTTGGTTTTCTTTCGGACTCAGCGGCAGGGCAAGTTCAACCGTCGTTATGCTATACTATATAGCGGCTTATGTTCTTTTCAGTACGGCTACTACTGTTTTAACCGTTCCGCATACTGCCATGCTTCCCGAAATGGCTCCCGATTATTTCCTCAGAACGCAATACAATTCCGTGGGTTATCTTATGAATTCCGCAGGCATGGTGCCCACCTTTATTCTTGCGTCGCTCGTGCTTAACTTTGTAAGTCCCAATAAACTTACCGTGGGCTCCTTCTTCGGCAGTATTATTCGCTGCTTTACTAATTCATTGGATCCCGATACTGTACCGAAAAGCCATTATTTGGTTGTAGGTCTTGTGCTTGCGCTCGCTTATATTATTCCGCTTTCAATAACCGCGAGAAAGTGCAAGGAGCGAAGCTCGCTTAAAGAGCATTTTGAGCCTTTTAGCGGCTCATATGCACTTAATGAATATAAGCTTGTATTCAAAAACCGTTCGTTCAGGCAGTATTTTACTATAAGCATTCTTTATATGTTTGCTTTGGGATTTTACAATAATTCAAAAATATTCCTGTTTAAAGA
This sequence comes from Oscillospiraceae bacterium, assembly GCA_902796055.1. Lineage (GTDB taxonomy): Bacteria > Bacillota > Clostridia > Oscillospirales > Acutalibacteraceae > RUG714. The sequence continues at coordinate 38,025 of CADBNM010000041.1, read as the reverse complement.
ACTTTCAGATACATATTTTCTTTACGGCATAATAAATATTATTGCGGGTATCTTCGAAGCCTCGGGCTTCCCGTTAAACTATGCCATTACTAAGAAATTCGGCAAGCAAAAATGCTCGTGGATTACCACTCCCTTCTGGATTGCTTCGCTTGCAATTGTATTATTTATTACATCGCCGAAAACCGAGGGCGCAAGGATGTTGAATGTAGTTTTGATTATGGTGCATACCGTTCTTTACAACTTCGGTCTTTCGGGCATAGGCTTTACAAATTCAAATACTTATCCCGACATTACCGATGTTGATGAAATGATAGTCGGCAGGAGAAGGGAAGGCGTTATCGCCACATTCTCAACCTTTATTAAAAAAGTTGCTTCGGGACTTATGGGTATGTTCGTGCTCACGGGGCTTGAATGGTTCGGCGTTAACACAACCGCAACGGGCAGCGGGACAACTATCAGAGGCACTGTTGAGAGCGGAAGGCACGCTTACGAAATATTCGGCTCCTTCTTCGGCGCTTCCTTTGGTATAAAGCTGTTTTCGGCTATTATTCCGCTTGCGTGTATTATCTTCGCCCTCGTTGAATTAAAAGGCTTTACCATGACTAAAGACCAACACTCAATGATTAGAGCAGCTATTGCAACTAAAAAGAAATACGGTGCTGTTAAACTAAGCGCCGAGCAAAAGAAAATCTGCGAAAAAATTGCAGGGCAGAAGTGGGAAAATATGTGGCTCGGCAGGGATAACGACTTAGCCGATGCACCCGTTCTTGAATTAAATGAGGACGGTAAATATATTATTTTAGAAGAAGAAAAAGCAGAGCTTGAAGCCGAAATTGCGGCGCAGAAGGAAAAGCTGAAAGAGGGATAATTATGAAAACTTTTTTGTTCTATTTGGTGCAGTGGACTTGGGGCTTGCCCGTAAATCTTGTAGGCTTTATTATCTATCTTATCTGCAAGCTTATGGGCAGAAAAAGCGAAAAATTCGGTTATTCATGGATAACTTATCTTCCGTGGAATCAAGGCGGACTCTCAATGGGCTTGTTCATCTTTATGAAGGGCGACCATCCCAATGAGATGTGGACTTATAACACACGAATTCACGAATACGGCCATACCTGGCAGTGTTTGCTTTTAGGTCCGCTTTATTATATAGTGATTGCCATACCGAGCGCGATTTGGTGCAACTTTTTTGAAGGGTACAGGAGAAAAAACAATGTTTCTTACTATGTATTCTATCCTGAAAAGTGGGCTAACGCATGGGGACAAAAATTTTCCGGCAAAGAGATGATATTCGATAAACCGGAAGCAAAAGAAAAAACAGCAAAGCAAATTAACATGGAGGAGAAAAGCTGATGAACATTAATTATGAGATTTCACGCTTGGCAAAATACGCCGAGGACAACGGCTTTATTACAAAAGAGGATAAGCTATATGCGGTAAACCGTCTTTTGGCAAAGCTGAAGCTTGATGAATTTGAGGAAGTACAAATCACTGAAGAAAGCCCTGAGCTTCCCACGGAGATTTTAAACAATATTCTCGATTGGGCTAATGAAAACGGCGTAGAGGATTTAAGCGGTATTACCGCGAGAGATATTTTCGATACCGAAATAATGGATTGCTTTATGCCGAGACCCGGCGAGCTTTGCGATAAATTCTTCTCTATTTATAATGAGGACAGAAAAAAAGCGTCTGATTTTTATTACACTCTTTCATATAAATCAAATTATATCCGTATGGACAGAATCCGCAAGAATATGGTTTGGGATGCCGATACCGATTACGGTAAAATTCTAATCAGCATTAACCTTTCCAAACCCGAAAAGGACCCGAAGGCTATCGCAGCGGCGCTTACAGAGAAAAAGTCCTCATATCCCAAGTGTCTGCTTTGCAAGGAAAATGTGGGATATAAGGGAACAATGAGCCATCCTGCAAGGGCTAATCACCGCATTATACCGCTTGAAATTGCGGGCGAGAATTGGTATATGCAGTACAGCCCGTATGTTTATTATAACGAGCATTGTATCGTTTTCAAGGGCGAGCATGAGCCTATGAAAATCACAAGAAAAACCTTTGAAAGGCTGCTCGGCTTTGTTGAGTTTATGCCTCATTACTTTTTGGGCTCAAACGCAGGGCTTCCGATTGTCGGCGGCTCAATATTAACTCACGACCATTATCAGGGCGGCAATTTTGAATTCCCGATGGCTAAAGCCGAGGTTGACCAAGTTGTAAACATCAGCGAATTTCCGAATGTTGAAGCAGGTCTTGTTAAGTGGCCCATGAGCGTTCTCAGAGTCAGGAGCGCAGATAAAGAGGAGCTTATTGACTGCGCCGATTACATAAATAAAAAGTGGAGCGAATATACCGATGAAAAAGCATTTATTTTGGCTTATACGGACGGTGAACCGCACAATGCAATAACTCCTATTGCCCGCTTTAAAAACGGTAAATATGAGCTTGATATGGTGCTTAGAAATAATATCACTACCGAGGAATATCCGATGGGTTATTATCATCCGCACCCGAAGTATCATCATATTAAGAAGGAGAATATCGGTCTTATTGAGGTTATGGGACTTGCAATTCTTCCTGCAAGACTTAAGGAGAGCATTGCAAAAATAGCCGAAGCTCTCAAGGATGAGAGCAGGGAAGCGGAAATCTTTGCTTCGGACGATATGAAAATCCATTACGATTGGTATCTTGAATTAAAACAAAAGAATATTCCCGAGGCTGAAATTGAAGCGGCAATTAAACAGTCTATGGGCGAGATTTTCTCCCATATTCTTGAAAACGCAGGCGTTTATAAGAACAGGGAAGATTTCTTGAGATTTACCGACACGCTTTAAAACCAAAAAATTAAGTGCTAAACCAACTCGGTTTAGCACTTTTCTTTTATTCGTCTTTTTCGTCCGTATCTTTCTTTATAAACTTTCTGTATGAGAACTTGTCCTCATAGTCGTTTTCTCTCGGCTCTTCGCCCTTTTGAGCGACCATAAGCTTTTGCCTTTGCCGCCTGAGCCTTTTTCTTTTATGCGAAGCGTTAATAATGTAGAAAACAATACCGCCGACAATCGCCAAAACCAAAATAAGTGTAATCGGATTTGTTAAGAGCGAGAGCACAAAATGTCCTGCATATTTTATTATAGATAAATCCGCGTCAGAGTAAGCAACAAGCTTGATTCTTGTCAGCTCTTCGCCTGCATGAATTACCTTTGCGTCGCAAACATAATCTCCTCGTTTAACGGGTGCCGCCAAAAATTTCGGCGGGTCAATCGGCTCAAAAATAAGCGTAGATTCATCAACATTTTTAGGCACGAGCGAAGTTATAGTTTTTTCGGGAACGAGCGACATATAATCGCTTTCGGAGGAGTACCTGAGCGGCACTTCGGCAACAATGGTCGTTTCGGTTGAAACGGCTTTCATTTTAAAGTTTGAGAACGCCCAGCGGAACAGCCGCCTTGCATCGACCAATGCCGAGGTATATTCGCTGCCGTCAAGAGTTATTTTTTTGCCGCTTAAAGCCACGCAAACATACGCCACGCCGTCCTTTTCCGCTGTCGCGCTCACGCAGTATCCCGCCGCCTTTGTGGCTCCCGATTTTACGCCCGTTGCATATTCGTAAGCATACTTGTTAAAGGAGGAAGTCGGTATCAACTCGCAATCGTTGAAGATCGTGTTGCCCTTGTGCGTTTTATTTTTAGGTATATCATAAGAAACCGATTTTACTATTTGTTGGAAAATCGGTAAATTCATAGCATATCTTGTAAGGTACGCCATATCTCGCGCGGTAGTATATTGTCCGTCGGCGTCAAGCCCTGTCGGGTTAAGGAAAAATGTGTTTTTAAGTTTAAGCGCAGCCACTTTTTCGTTCATTTTATTAACAAACGCATTTATGCTGCCGCCAACATGCACCGCTATAACATTTGCCGCGTCGTTTGCTGAGCACAGCATCATAATGTTAACCAAATCGAGCAGGGAATAGACTTCGCCGACCTTTATGCCGTAATATGTAGCAAAGGTTTGGTCGAGCGCGTGAACACCTTGGTAAGAGGCTTTAACCTGTACCTTTGATATGTCCTCCGCACTTTCAATCGCCATAATGGCGGTCATAATTTTTGTAAGCGTGCACGGCTGCGTTCTTACTTCGTCGTTTTTCTTGTATATAACAGCGCCGTCATCCCTTAACCCCATAATAATAACCTTGTCGCTGAAAACCTTTTGGCTTGGCGTGTAGGCCATGGAGAGAGGGGATACGGATAGTATTATTAATATTGCAAGAGTGAAGCTTATAAATTTTTTCATAGACTTATGCCTCATTTAGTGATATTATAATAATGGGTATAGAAATTCGAACTTTTCAGTCTCTCATTTGTTTTTTTGGCTAATTCTTCCGCTTTTTTCTTTGCTTGGCTGACGCATTGCGAGTATTTTTAACGCAAAAATAGCGAAAAAGAGGCGACAAAAACCTGAAAGGTTTAAACCCTATACCCATAGTATAACAGAAAATATAAAAATTTAAATACCTATTTTACTATTTTGGAGGAAAATTTTGATTTATATTACAGGAGATACTCACGGTGATATTTCTCGTTTTAACGATAAACGCTTAAAAAGGCTCAGCGAGGACGATATAGTTATAGTCTGCGGCGACTTCGGTTTTATCTGGCAGGGCGGAGATAAAGAAAGAAAAGTGCTTAAAACTCTTGCCAAAAAGAAGTTTACCATCGCTTTTGTGGACGGTTCTCACGAAAACTTCGGCAGACTTCGTTCCTTTGCCGAAAGCACTTGGAACGGCGGCACTGTGCATATGATTGCGCCCAATGTTATTCATTTGATGAGAGGGCAGTATTATACGATTAACGGCAAAACCTTTTTCACAATGGGCGGCGGCGAGAGCGAGCAGGCTGAGCTCAACGGTGAGGATTTGTGGACAGGCGGCAGTCTGCCCGAAAAAGGAGAGCTTGTAATGGGTGCCGCAAATATTGATATTCACGGCGGCAAGGTCGATGTAATTATATCTCACGAGCCTTCAAGTAAAATCAAGTCCATTCTTTCCGACCAGGACACCTTGGGCACGATGAGCCGCATTAACGCGCTTAATGCATTTTTGGAACAGTTAGCCGAAACGGTTGAATATAAAAAATGGTATTTCGGCTCCTTCCATATGGATAAGCGCATAACTTCAAAAATCACAGCTGTGTATACCGACATTATTCCTCTTGAAATATAAAGCACTCGGCGGGCATTTAGCCCGCCTTTTTAATTCGGAATTCAATATATCGAGTTGCCAACGGCAACATCTCGACCTGTAGGGCGCAGCCACTGGATGCGCCGCATACAATCGGGTGAGGGCAAATCCATTCCTCAATGAACGGCTTGCCGTTCAATTTATGCCGCTTGCGGCAATTCATGGCGTAGCCAATTTATGACGGTTTGCCGTCAATTCATCAAAAAAGCACGGCAACCGAGATATCCTCAATTGCCGTGCTGATTTATTTAATTATTTATTCATCTTCTTTTCAACAGCCCTTATGTATCTTTTTAAAATAAGATTTATGCACTGTGAAAATGAGCGGTCCTCCATTTCGGCAACCTCTTTGATTTTTTCGATGATTTCGCTGTCTAATGTAATGCTAACTTTTTCCTTAGCCATTTTTATCACTCCTTTTCTCTTATATTATCGCATAAAATAAGAAAAAATGCTATAAAAAATTCAAAAAATATTGTGAAAATATATCACATTTATTTTGAAGCAGATTTCCAGCCCTTTTGGAATTCCTCGTAGGTTTTAAAATAGTGGAAAACACCGTTTTTGTCTGTAAAAAAGTAGTAATATTCGCTCGTTTCCGGCTCTAACGCCGCTTTAATCGCAATATCGCTCGGGGAACAGATTGGACCTGTTGGCAAGCCCTGAGTTGAATATGTTGAGTAAGCCTTCCAAATGCTTTCTTCATAACCTTGCTTTTCAAGCAGGTCAGCATAATGGACAGTCGGGTCTGAGCCGAGAGTGGGCGTGTTTTGAGCAGTCGGATTGTTAAGCCTGTTCCAAAATACACCAGCAACTTTGCCCATGTCAGCGGGGTAGCCGGACGCTTCTTTTTCTACAATTGAAGCCATTGTGAGCACATCATCAATGCTGACGCCTTTACTCTCACATTCCTCCAAGATGCCGTCCTCAAGCCTTAATTGCATAGCATTCAGCATCATATCAATAACATCGTGCGCACTTGAACCCTCAACGATTTCATAGCTTGCAGGGTATAAATATCCCTCTAATTTATACGGTCTTTGCTCGGGATTTTTAATTTCGCTTAAAAATTCGTAATCATATTTGTCGTTAAGCGCTTTTATAAAATCCTTAGAAGAACAAATGCCGTTTTGTTCTAAAATCTTGGATATTTCATAGCAGTTTTTGCCCTCGGGAATAACCACCGTTGCCGCAACTGAATCGGGCTTTTGGAATTTTTCGCCTAACTGCTTATAACTCATATTAGCGTTGATTTTATATATGCCCTTTGTGTATGTATAATTTGTCCCGTAGGTATCGGACATATATTTCTTAAAAAGATTAACGCTTTTTATTATTCCTTCCTTTGACAGGCAATAGGGAACATCGTTGATGTTATCGTCGTTTATTTCAAAGCTGATCGCCTTATTCGGCTGTTTGATACCGTATTTGTCGAATACATACGGACTGTAATATAAGCAAAACGCCGCAATAGCAGCAAGCAGAATAATTACGATTATTATTTTCTTTGTTTTATTCGATTTTCTCTTGGTCCTATACATTTTCTCACACTTCATCTTTTAATTTGGCTTAATTATATCACTACTTAATTAAGTTTTAAAGTTAAAAAACGGTTACAGAATACAAAAAGTGTTTTATTCTAATATGTAGTTTAAAATAAATTATTGATTATATAATAATAATGTGTTAAAATCGTGTTGAGGTGTAAATATGAAAAAATTATATGAAAAAATAGGAAAAACAAAAATTGTTGTTTGTATTGCTGTTATAGTTGCGATTATAGCGGCTGTATTGCTTATTGTTTTTCTCAAAAGCCCGTCATCACCGACTAAAACAAATGTCGCAGCTGTTGCAAAGGCGCAAAGTAATTATAACGATATATTAAATAAAGACGATCTTGATATAGCCGCTGTTGAAAAGGAATTATCCGATTATGAAAAGAGCGAGCTTGCAGGCGAAAAGGTTTTCACTAAAGGCGATATAACCATTCATGTGAAAACGGATAAAGACGGTAAGGTTAACTATTTATCTTACAAGCAGGAGCTTGGAAGCGGCGTAGTATCAAAAATCGGCTCTTTCAATGAATCTCAAATTAAAATAGGGGACGATGAACAAAAGGTTCTGTCGTTGTTGAGCAAATATAAGTATGTATATAATCTTAAAACAACGAATGAAGACGGTAAACGCCTTGATATTTATTATTACGGCTGGACAGGCGAAAAGGCTATGCTTGAGCTTGTATTTACCGACGGCAAGCTTTCTTATTACACAATCAATTCCTCGGATTTGGAAAAGGAAGTAAAAACTCCGACACTCTAAAGAACAAGCCCCGAAACCAAGCGTTTCGGGGTTTGATTTCAATCGGGTCGGCGATATACATCAGCTTACCTTTTCAGTGATATAATCTCTGTCGTTCTGGAAAAACAGGGATATGCACCAAAGTCCTGCCGCAAGCACAAGTATATAAACTAATCTTGCACCGATAGATGCCTGACCGCCGAATATCCAAGCAACGATATCGAATTTAAAGAGACCGATGCTGCCCCAGTTCAGCGAACCGATAATGCTTAAAATCAATGCAATTTTATTTATAATTTCCATCACTTTCAACTCCTTTATTGAAATCAATTATATTTTTTGCTTATTTTTTGCAATTATTCGTAATAAAACTTTAAAACTATGTAAAAATATGTTAAAATAAAAAAAGACAATTCATTTTAAGAGGTAATAACAATGGATAAACTTATTAAACTTTTGGATTCACATCCCGGAATGAGCGTTGAGGATATGGCTACAATGCTTGGTATTTCATATGAAAATGTTGCCAAAAAGCTTGATACTCTTGCCAAAGAAAAAATATATATGGGTACAAAAACCATTATAAATTGGGATAAGCTCGAAGAGGGCAATCATGTAAGCGCGTTTATTGATGTTAAGGTTCAGCCAAAGCTCGGCAAGGGCTTTGACGAGGTCGCTTACACCATGAGCCGAATTCCCGAGGTAGAGTGCTGCTATCTTATGAGCGGCGGCTATGATATAAGCATTAAAATGCGTGGTAAATCATTTCAGGAAATTGCGCTTTTCGTTGCAAGAAAGCTCTCTGCTATTGAAAGTGTGCTTTCAACCACAACTCATTTTGTACTTAAAAGATACAAGGATGACGGTATCATTATGGAAAATGATGATGTCGATGACAGAGGAAATATCTCATTATGATTGATTACAGTAAACTCCTTAATAAAAATCTGCAGCAGATAAAGCCGTCGGGTATACGCAAGTTTTTTGATTTAGCCGAGCAAATGGAAAATGTCATTTCCTTGGGCGTCGGAGAGCCTGATTTTCTTACTCCCTGGCATGTCAGGCAGACGGCTATTGAAAGCTTGGCAAAAGGCAGAACAAGATACACTGCAAACGCAGGTCTTGAAGCGTTAAGAAAAGAAATATGCAAGTTCTTTAATAAAAACTACGCTGTTTCTTATGATTATAAATCCGAAGTCGTAGTTACAGTCGGCGGCAGCGAGGGTATAGACCTGTTTATTCGCTCCGTTGTCGAGGCGGGCGACGAAATAATTGTGCCCGAGCCGAGCTTTGTGTGCTATAATCCGATTATTTCGATTTGCGGCGGTGTACCGGTACCTCTTGTAACAAAGGTTGAGGACAAATTCAAGGTAACTCCCGAGGAGTTGAGAAAGTTAATAACTCCTAAAACCAAGGCGATTATTCTGCCTTATCCCAATAATCCCACAGGTGCAATAATGGAAAAGGAGGAGCTTGAAAAAATCGCCGATGTCATCAGAGAAACCGATATTTTGGTCTGCTCCGATGAACTCTATGCTTCCCTGACTTACGAGGGCAAGAGGCATACCTCTATTGCTTCTCTTGACGGTATGAAAGAGCGTACTGTTGTTATTAACGGTTTTTCCAAGACCTTCTCTATGACAGGTTGGAGGCTCGGCTATGCACTTGGTCCTGCGCCTATTATAAAGCAGATGACGAAGCTGCATCAGTTTGCCATTATGTCTGCGCCCACAACCTCGCAGTACGGTGCTATTGCCGCTCTGAAATACGGGGAAGAGGACACCGAAAAAATGAAAAGCGAATATGATTATCGCCGCCGATTTATCGTAAACGGCTTTAATAAACTCGGGCTTGACTGCTTTAATCCCGAAGGTGCATTTTATTGCTTCCCCTCCATTAAATCAACCGGTCTTTCTTCCGATGAATTTTGTGAAAAGCTTTTAAAAGAAAAAAATGTAGCGGTAGTTCCCGGAACCGCCTTTGGTGAAAGCGGAGAAGGATATATAAGGGTTAGCTATTGTTATTCAATTGAACATATTAAGAAGGCATTGAAGGCTATTGAGGAGTTTTTAGGAGAATTATAATGAAAGTAAAAGCCTGTGCAAAAATCAATTTAATGCTGGATATTCTCGGTAAACGCGAGGATGGTTATCACGAACTGTATATGTTAATGCAGTCGGTTGATTTATGCGATATTGTAACAGTCGAGAAAAGAAAAAGGATGTTTTTGTCGTGCTCTGATGAAAAAATACCTGCCGATAAAAGCAATATTGCGTGGAAAGCGGCAAAGGCTTTTTTTAAGCATACAGGAATAAAAGGTGCGGCAAAGATACATATCGAAAAAAACATTCCTTCTCAGGCAGGACTTGCCGGAGGCAGTGCGGACGGTGCAGCGGTAATTGTGGCTCTTAATGAGCTTTACGGCACTGATTTGCATTATACCGAGCTTTGCAAAATCGGCGCAAAGGTTGGAGCCGATGTGCCTTTCTGCATTGTGGGTAAAACGAGAATTTGCAGGGGAATAGGCGATAAAATGGAGCTGATAAGACCTATTGAGAACTGCCATATTCTCATTGTAAAGCCTCATTGCGATGTTTCAACCGCAGAGGCTTATGCCGAGTTTGATAAACACGGCTGGCGCAGAAAGCCCGATCAAAAGGGCATAGTTAGAGCTATACAATTCTCCGATTTAAAGGAAACCGCGCGTCTTTGCGAAAATGTTTTCGAGCAGTTTATTGAGGTAGGAGAAAGACCTGAAATTAAGGCGATTATGCGCAAGCACGGTGCTCTCGGCTCCTGTATGAGCGGAAGCGGACCATCAATTTTCGGCATATTCGAAACCGAACAGCAGGCAAAAGCAGCTTATGATGAGCTTCAACCCAAATACAATGACTCTTATTTGAGTGTTCCCACATATTACGGCTGCAGAATAATTGAAGAATAACGGAATATTTTTCCGGAAAACCGTCCACACTTTAGGTGAAAGGACGGTTTTTTTATGAAATTCAAAAAAATTGAACTCGCATTGATTGCGGGCTTGCTTATTTCAATAATTTTCAATGTTTTTTCTTTTGCTTTTTCTTGCAAAAATGTTGAAAAGGATGTACTCAGGCTTCATATTCTTGCAAATTCGGACAGCCCCTTTGATCAACGCTTAAAAATCAAAGTCAGAGATGAAATATTAAAGAGCGGTTATGATGTTTTTTGCGGGAATGAAAACCTTGAACAGGCGAAAAGAAAAATTGCTCAAAACCTTGATGTTATTAGGGAAATCGCCCAAAGAACTATTGAGAAAAACGGGTGCCGTTATCCTGTTAAGATTGAGTTTGAAAATACCTTTTTTGAAACTCGCCACTACAATAATTTTACCCTTCCCGCGGGCGAATATGAGGCGTTAAAGGTTGTAATCGGCAGAGGGGAAGGGCATAATTGGTGGTGCGTTATGTTTCCGCCGATGTGCCTTAGTGCAAGTGATGATATTGATGATTTAAAATCATTAAGCGAAGAGGAAAAAAAGCTTATTTTATCTGATCCGGATTATGAAGTGAGGTTCAAATGCGTTGAAATATATGAAAAAATAAAAAAATATTTAAAAAATTCCTAAAACCTATTGCAATTAATATGATTATGAATATAATACTAATTGACGGATGTTAATATTTTAGTTTGAGAGGAATTGGAAATGTCACTTATTTTGGGGCACCGAGGTGCGAGCGCATATGCCCCTGACAACACTCGTTCGGCATTTGAATTAGCAGTTAAAATGGGTGCCGATGGCGTAGAAACAGATATACATTTAACCAAGGATGGCATACCGGTCATTCAGCATAATTATACGATTGACGGAAACTCCAATGGCTCCGGTTGGGTTGAAGAATTAACTCTTGAGGAGCTTTCGATACTTGATTTCGGCTCTTGGTTTTCAGATGAATTCAAGGGCGAAAGAATTTTAACTCTCGATGAGTGTCTTGAAATTGCCGATAAAAGTATGAGTTTGATTAACCTTGAGCTTAAAAGGGCAACGGTTAAGCGCTCGGCTATAGTCGAAGCTACACTGGAAGTAGTTAAAAAACACAAAATGCAGGATAGAGTTTTAATCTCAAGCTTTGATCACAGACTTGTAAAAAAAGCGCAGAATATGTGTCCTGAAGTATTAACGGGCGCGCTGTATGATGAAGCAGAGGTTGAACAGGACAATATTTCCGAAATATTGGCTGACGCTCCGGCTTATGTTGAAAAGCTGGGCTTTGATTTTGCCCATCCTAATGTTGACTATCTTGTTGAAGAAGGCTTGATGCAAAGATATCACGAAAAAGGCATAGGGGTTGCTGTTTGGACGGTGGATAAGCCGCATATTGCGAAGCAATGCTTCAAGCAGGGAGTAAAGTGCATTATCACAAATAAGCCCGATATTATTTCGGCGGCGATAAAAGAAGAAGCCGATTAGTTTAGAGCTTAATACTTATTTTTTGGCGAGGGTATATATGACTCTCGCTTTTTTTAGTACAAAATTACCAATAAAAACATAAATTTTTCTATTTTATTATTATTGCAAAACTTATTTTTTTATTATATAATAATCTTGGATTATGATATTTACTAAATGCGAGGTTGTATTATGAAAAAATTCATTTCAATTCTATTGGCAATAACTCTCATCTTCTCGGTTGTTAGTGTTGTTGCATTTGCCGAAGGTGAGGATGTTTATCGTGACGGTAATGTTGAATTTATCGTTATTGAAAATGAAGCCTACATCACAAAGGTTCTTAATACCGATGAAGGTGCTGTAGCAATTCCTCCTGTAGTATCAAAAGCTGATACAAACAAAATCACAGCTACAATTGCAGGCAAGGACATTTCAGGTGACGATAATGAAACCGATGACCCGTATGATGATTCTTTTATTCATGTTGTTGCTATTTTGGACGGTGCTTTTTTAGACATTGAGTCAGCGGTTAAATCCGTAACGCTTCCCGTGTATCTTAAAGAAATTGGAAACGATGCTCTCAGGCTTATAAATCTTGAAAATATTACCGTTCATGAAAAGAACCAAACCTTCTCCTCGCTTAACGGTTCTCTTTATAATAAGGCTCAAACCACTTTCTTTCTTCACCCCGCAAAGTCGGCTGATTCCTCAATTGCTTCAACAGTTACAAGCATTATGCCTAAAGCGTTTGAAGACAGTAGCTTGATTACTTCCGTAACAATTCCTGCAGGCGTAACGGAAATTCCTGATTATTGCTTTAACAACTGTACGGCTCTTGAAACAGTAAATTTAGGCGGTATCGCAAAAATAGGTGAATGGGCTTTTTCATCAACTAACTTAACTTCTGCAGAATTCGGCGATTCAATCAGCAAAATTGCGCCCTTTGCTTTCTATGATTGTGACGATATTGACAATGTTGTTATTCCCGAAACCGCTGCTAATGTAACGGTAGGCTCTGCAGCATTTTTCGGCTGTCCGATTCTTAACATTACTCTTTATAGAAATGTTACCGAAATAGGCGACCACGCATTTGGTTATTACTATCAAGATATGGTTTTGAAAAAGTACCCAACGGTAATTACCGGCTATAAGTACACACCCGACAAGACTGCTACAACCAATACCTTTGCTTATGCTGTAGCCGAGGATCCGGGATATACTTTCGAACCCTTTGAGTTCCATCCGCTTGACCCGATTTATTCGGTTAATGTTACTGCCACAGACCCGTCAATTTCTCTGTATAATGCTCAAATGTTCTTATATAAGAATAAAACTCTTAAATATACAGCCGAGTCTGATGACGGACAGTTTAGCTTTAAGGATGTATCGGTTGACGATTATTCCGTTTATGTATTAACTCAGTTCGGCGTTCTCGTTAAGCTTGATTTTAAAGCAAGCGTGACGGAAGGTTATGTTGAAGATTTCAGTTACGCTACCGATAAATATGCGCCGACAGGCGATTTGAACAGGGACGGTATAATCGATATGTCCGATGTTTCAATGCTTCTTGGCGGCGGCAATTATATGAGTGCTAATCCCGCTTGTGATATTAATCTTGACGGTATTGTCGATGTTGGAGATATTGCTGTCATCCTCAATAGTTCAAACTATGCCGCAGTAGCGGATAAAATCGTTGCAGACCATTCAACTCCGACTATTCCGATTCCATAATAATTATAATAATTAAAACCAATTCAACTCCCTTTGCATTGCGCAAGGGGAGTTTTTTCGTTCGGTCGCTATCAATCTTAACTTGGTTTCTTCGAAATAAAACATCACTGCACGAAGTGCAATATTTCTTCTCTAAAGCGCAAACATCACTCAGCATTATGCGCTGCTGCGCCGCCGTTAATTTATCGCAAAAGGGTTTTCCAACAGAAAACCTTTTTGCATTATACCTAAATTACTCCAAGCGCATATGCGCTTTTTTGTTCTTTTATATAAAAAACTTATAATACTTAAAACAATAATAATATATCGTTGACTTTAGCACTGTAAAGTGATAAAATATGAAAGTAAATTTTTGAAAGGATGGTTTTCTTATGGCTAATTTGCATTCCGAATCGGTAGATATTCTCTTTAAATCTATATTGAATTTAGAGTCGGTTGAAGAATGTTATAAATACTTTGAAGATGTCTGCACTATAAATGAGCTCAGAGATATAGCGCAGCGTTTCGAAGTTGCGCTTTTGCTCGACAAAGGCTGGAATTATCAGCAGATTGCGGCAAAAACCAATGTTTCAACCGCAACCATCAGCCGAGTAAGCCGTTGCCTTAATTACGGCGAGGGCGGCTATAGAAACGCTATTGAAAAACTCAAAAAGAGCGAGGAATTAAACTGATGAATATTTCTAAATCCGCATTAAAAAGCGAAGAAAAGGCGGTGTTCGCTCTTCGCTCCATCTATGATAAATACGGATATTCTCAATACAAAATGAGCAAGTTTGAGGAGTACGATTTGTATGTAAGAAACAAGGATTTTCTTACTTCCGACTCCGTAATAACCTTTACCGATACCAACGGAAAGCTCTTGGCATTAAAGCCCGATGTAACCTTTTCAATCATAAAAGACAGCAAGGATAAAGAGGGCTACATTCAAAAGCTGTATTACAATGAAAATGTTTACCGCGTATCGCAGACTACTCATTCGTTTAAAGAAATAATGCAGGTAGGTCTTGAATGTATAGGCGATATTGACGATTATTGCCTTTACGAAGTGCTTTTACTCGCAGTAAAAAGCCTTAAAAGCATTTCAAAGAGTGCAGTGCTCGATATATCTCATATGGGCATTATTTCTTCGATTATGGACTCTCTCGAGCTTTCAAAGTCACAGTCGAATGAAATATTAAAATATATCGGTCAAAAGAATTCACATCAGTTAGCGTCTGCACTTGAGAAATATGCGCCCGAGAACGAAAACGCGCAGCTGCTTATGGAGCTCGTCGGCATTTACGGCAAAACAGACGAGGCTTTATCCCGCCTCGAACAGCTTTTAACAGGCACTGTTGCCGAGGACGCGTTCTATCAGTTAAAAACCGTGTTGTCTGCTTTTGACGGTAGCGATTTTAAAAAACTGCTCAGAATTGATTTCTCGGTAATAAACGACCTTAAATACTATAACGGAATTATTTTCAAAGGCTTTATTGAGGGAATTCCCGCGTCGGTTCTCTCAGGCGGTCAGTATGATAAATTAATGAAGAAAATGAAGCGCAAATCAGGCGCCGTAGGCTTCGCGGTATACCTTGATATGCTCGAAAGATTCGGCGGCGAGCAGAGCGAATACGATGTGGATACTCTTATTATTTATTCTGCCGACAGCGATTTAAATTCAGTTAAGTCGGTAACGGAAAAATATGCAGCTGAGGGTAGCGTTTTAGCGCTTAAAAATCCCGATAAAAAGCTTAAATATAAAACTTTAGTCGAAATTAACGGCGATGAGGTGAAAGTAATTGAAAAAAATGCTTAATATTGCTTTGCCGAAAGGCAGGCTGGGTGAAAAAGCCTATTCGATGTTTGAAAAAGCAGGCTTTGAATGTCCCTCGATAAAAGAAAATAACCGCAAGCTTATTTTTGAAAACGAGGAATGTGCAGTCCGCTATTTTTGGGCGAAGCCGAGTGATGTTGCAATCTATGTTGAGCGCGGCGCAGCTGATATAGGCGTGACGGGCAAGGATATTTTACTTGAATATGAGCCGGATGTTTATGAGCTTTTGGATTTGAAAATCGGAAAATGCAAAATGGCTGTAGCCGCGAAAGCCGATTTTAGAGATAAGCGTATCGGTACGCTAAGAGTAGCTACAAAATTCAGTAATATAGCAAACAGTTATTATTCTGCAAAGGGCAGAGATATTGATATTATTCATCTTAACGGTTCAATAGAAATAGCACCGGTAATAGACCTTTCCGATGTTATAGTCGATATAGTTGAAACAGGCACTACACTTAAAGAAAACAACCTTGTTGTTTTTGATGATGTTGTAGATATTTCCGCAAGAGTTATTGCAAATAAATCAAGCTTTAAGTTTAAGAACAAACAAATAGAAAAAGTTATTGCGTCTCTTTCTAAGCAAATTGAGGAATTATAATGATAAGGATTTTAAAATACGGCGAGGTTGAAAATAAAGATATTTTTTCGCGCGTTGAGCCAAAGGCGGATGTTGAAACTATAGTAAGCGAGATTATATCAAATGTAAGAAAAAACGGCGATAAAGCACTTTTTGAATACACAAAAAAATTTGATAAAGCCGAGCTTACTTCACTTTTGGTTTCGGAGCAGGAAATAGCCGAAGCGCTTGATAGTATTGAGCCGGAGTTTATTGAAATTTTAAAGCGAGCAAAAGAAAATATTGAACTTTTCCATAAAAAGCAACTCAGAAACGGCTTCGAAATCAAAAAAGAAAACGGCGTGATTATGGGGCAGAAGATAACGCCTGTTGACAGAGCCGGATTATATGTTCCCGGCGGCACGGCGGCATATCCCTCAACAGTTTTAATGGATTCAATCCCTGCTAAAATAGCGGGCTGTAAGGAGGTCGTAATGGTGACGCCTCCCTCGGCTGACGGTAAAGTCAACCCCGCAATATTGGCGGCGGCAAGTGTGGCAGGAGTTGATAGAATTTTCAAAGTAGGCGGTGCGCAGGCTATCGCGGCGCTTGCGTATTCAACCGAAACTATCCCGAAAGTCGATAAAATCGTAGGCCCCGGCAACGCTTTTGTAGCGGAAGCGAAAAAGCAGGTTTTCGGCACCGTTTCAATAGATATGATTGCAGGTCCGAGTGAAATATTAATTGTGGCAGACGGTAAAAACAATCCCGAATATGTAGCGGCGGATTTGCTTTCTCAGGCTGAACACGATAAGCTCGCAAGTGCGGTTTTGGTTACAGATTCCGAAACGCTTGCCGAAGCGGTAAGTGCAGAGCTCGAAAAGCAGCTGAGCCTGCTTGAGAGGGAAGAAATTGCAAGAGCGTCTATTGATAATAACGGCAAAATAATCGTTGCCGACGACATTAAAACAGTTATTGATATTGCGAATGAAATTGCGCCCGAGCACCTTGAACTTTGCGTTGATAATCCGTTTGATTATCTTGAGAGCATACGACACGCAGGCTCGGTGTTTATGGGAAGATTTTGTCCGGAAGCGTTAGGCGATTATCTTGCAGGACCTAATCATACCTTACCTACAAGCGGCACGGCTAAATTTTCAAGTCCGCTTTCGGTAGATGACTTTATTAAGAAAACACAGTACACTTATTTCACCGAAGAAGCGCTTGCCGCGGTTGCGGAGGATGTTGAATACTTTGCAAAAAAAGAAGGCTTAACCGCACATGCAAAAAGCGCAGTGATTAGAACAAAGAAGGATTATGAGTAAGTATTTTTCTCAAAAATATCAGTCTTTAGTGCCTTACACACCCGGCGAACAGCCTAAAGACGCAAAGTATATAAAACTTAATACAAATGAGTCGCCCTTTGAACCGAGCGAAAAGGCAGCTGATTTTGCAAAAAATGCCCTTTCTACTCTTAATTTGTACTCCGACCCCGATTGTACACGGTTGAGGGAAAAAATGTCGGAAGTTTTAGAAGTGAATGAGGATAATATTGTATTCACCAACGGCTCGGACGAAGCGCTTAATTTTGCATTTATGGCTTTTTGTGATGACGATACGCCTGCGGTTTTTCCCGACATTACTTACGGCTTTTATAAAGTGTTTGCCGCCGTTAACGGCGTGCCGTTTAAGGAAATACCGCTTTCAGAGGATTTGAGCATAAATATAAACGATTATATTGGAATAAACAAAACAATATTTATCGCAAATCCCAATGCGCCCACAGGTATTGCGCTAAGCCTTTCTCAAATAGAGAAAATTGTTTCTTCAAATCCCGAAAATGTAGTTGTGATTGATGAAGCTTATATTGATTTTTCAGGCTTGGAAAGCGCTGTTAAGCTCACAAAAAAGTATAACAATTTGCTCGTAACCGGCACTTTTTCAAAATCTCGTTCGGCAGCAGGAGCAAGGCTCGGCTTTGCAGTAGGCTCGGCGGCGCTTATTTCGGATTTAAATACTATCAGATATTCCACTAACCCTTACAACATTAATTCGCTTACGGCGGCAGTGGGACTGGGAATTTTAAATGATGAGGAGTATACCCGTAATAATTGCAGAGCTATTATTGCCAACCGCAAGCTTACCGAGGAAAGCTTAAAAGAATTAGGCTTCGAATTAACCTCCTCGAGTGCAAACTTTGTTTTTGCAAAACATAGAGCAATAAGCGGTGAGAGTTTATATTTAAAGCTCAAGGAAAAGGGCGTTTTAGTCCGCCACTTTTCGTCTGAAAGAATTAAGGACTATGTCAGAATCACAATAGGAACTAAAGAGCAAATGCTCGTTTTAATTGAAAAGACCAAAGAAATATTGGAGGAAGAAAAATGAGAATTGCACAAATTAACAGAGAAACTGCGGAAACTAAAATTGATTTAGCATTAAATCTTGACGGTATAGGCACAGCGAATGTCGATACAGGCTGCGGCTTTCTTGATCATATGTTAAACCTTTTTGCAAAGCATTCGCGCTTTGATTTAAGAGTTAAGTGCGTAGGCGACACGCAGGTGGACTATCACCACACCACAGAGGATGTCGCTATTGTTCTCGGTCAGGCTTTGGCAGAAGCTTTAGGCGAAAAAAAAGGCATTGAGCGTTACGGATATATGCTTCTTCCAATGGACGAAGCTCTGATTTTATCAAGCGTTGACCTATCGGGCAGGGCGTATTTGAACTGCGATTTAAAAATCCCTTCATATAAAGTAGGGGATTTTGATACCGAGCTTGTTGAGGAATTCTTTGCGGCTTTTGTAAGAAACTGCGGCTGTAATCTTCATATAAAGCAGCTTGAGGGCAGAAATACGCATCACATTATCGAAGGTGCTTTTAAGAGTGTGGCGCGTTCACTTGCCGGAGCAGTTAAGATAAATGAAGAATATAAAGATGAAATTCCTTCAACCAAAGGGGTACTTTAATGATAGTTATTGTTGATTACGGAGTTGGAAATCTTTTCTCGCTTAAATCCTCCTTCGCGGCAATCGGAGCGGATGTGATTGTTTCCTCCGAAGCCGAGGTAATACGCTCGGCGGATAAAATAATTCTTCCCGGAGTAGGAGCGTTTGAGGATGCGGCAAAAAAATTAAGCGATAGCGGATTAGGTGATTTGCTATGCTCTCTTGCGGCAGAAGGCAAATATATAATGGGTATATGCCTCGGTATGCAGCTGCTTTTTGAAAAAAGCCTTGAATATGGCTCTCACAAGGGCTTGGGGTTGATAAAAGGCACTGTGAAGCCTATAGCCGAAGTGATTCCCGCAGACTATAAAATCCCGCATATCGGCTGGAACGGCTTAAAGCTTAAAGGAGAAAAAAGTCCGATTTTTTCAAAAATAAAAGAGGGCGATTATGTTTATTTTGTCCATTCCTTCTATGCTGCGGAATGTGAAGAAAACACTATAGCTACGGCGGAATACGGTGCAGAACTTACTGCCGCCGTGCAGAATAATAATGTTATAGGCTGCCAGTTTCATCCTGAAAAAAGCGGTGAAGTCGGTTTAAAAATATTAAGTGCATTTTGTGAATTGGAGTAAATATGATTATTTTTCCTGCAATAGATTTAATAGACGGTAAGGCAGTAAGACTTTATAAAGGCGATTATGAAAAATTAACCGTCTATAACGATAATCCCGTTCAGGTGGCTCTTGATTTTAAAAGAGCAGGCGCCAAGGCTATACATATTGTTGATTTGGAGGGCGCAAAAAGCGGCGGAAATCCTAATTATTCGAGCGTTATCGAAATAAAAAGAGCAACACCGCTGTTTTGTGAAATCGGCGGCGGCATAAGAAATATAAAGACGGTTGATAAATATATTAGCGCCGGTATTGACCGAGTTATTCTCGGTACCGCGGCGCTTACAGATGAGGCTTTTCTTAAAGAAGCGGTAGAAAAATACGGTGAAAAAATCGCCGTCGGCATTGATATCAGGGACGGCTTCGTGGCTATTAAGGGCTGGACGGAAACTACCGAATACAATGTGTTTGATTTCACCGAAAAAATGTGCTCTCTCGGCGTCAAAACCATAATTTGCACCGATATTTCCAAGGATGGCGTTATGGGAGGCACGAACATTTCTCTTTATGAGCAGCTTAGTAAAAGGTTCAATGTAAATATTACAGCTTCGGGCGGAGTCAGCTCGCTCGAGGATGTGAAAAAGCTTGCCGATATGGATATTTACGGCGCAATTATAGGTAAAGCCTATTATACAGGCGCTATTGATTTGAAAGAAGCTGTTGAGGTGGCTAATGGTAACTAAAAGAATTATACCGTGCCTTGATGTAAAAAACGGCAGGGTAGTAAAGGGCGTAAACTTTAAATCGCTTGCCGATGTTTCTTCGCCCGTGGAGCTTGCAAAATATTACAGCTCGTGCGGAGCGGATGAACTTGTGTTTTATGACATTACCGCGTCTGCCGAAGGCAGGGAACTGTTTACCGACATTTTAACAAGAACCGCTAAGGAGGTTTTTATTCCTCTGACTGTTGGCGGCGGCATTAATATGACGGCTGATTTTGAGCGTGTTTTAAACTGCGGTGCGGATAAAGTAAGCGTAAATTCGGGTGCGATTAAAAATCCCGATTTGATAAATGAAGCCGCGAAGTTATACGGCTCTCAATGCGTTGTTTTATCAGCCGATGTGAAGCGCGTAGGCGGTCAGTTTCAGGTTTTTGCAAAAGGCGGCAGAGAGAATACAGGAATGGAAGCGATAAGCTGGATTAAGCGCTGCGTGGATATGGGAGCCGGCGAAATAGTATTAAATTCCATTGATACTGACGGCGTAAAGCAGGGCTTTGATTTGGAAATGCTAAGCGCTGTGTGCGATGCCGTAAGCGTTCCCGTAATCGCTTCGGGCGGTGCGGGCAGAAAAGAGGATTTTATAACTCTTTTTAAAACGCTTCCCAAGGTTGACGCGGGGCTTGCCGCTTCAATTTTTCACTTCGGCGAGGTCGATATTAAGGACTTGAAAAACGATATGAAAAAAGCAGGAATTCCTGCAAGAATATAGGTGTGTTATGATTGAGATTAAAGATTTAAAATTCGATAAAAACGGTTTAATTCCCGCTATAGTTATTAATGCGGCGACAAAAAAGGTGCTTATGCTCGCATATATGAATGAGCAAAGTCTTAAAATTTCCATTGAGAAAGAACTCACCTGCTTTTGGAGCCGTTCAAGGCAGGAACTTTGGCTCAAGGGCGAAACGAGCGGAAATTATCAGCACATCGTTTCCATTAAAACCGATTGCGATAAGGACACTCTTTTAGTCAGCGTAGTGCCTGACGGTCCCGCTTGCCATCTCGGAACAGAGAGCTGTTTTGAAAATGATGTTTTTGTAAGCAACGATAAAGGCGAATTTTCATATGAAGCGCTAATTAAGCTTATTGAGGGCAGAAAAACCGAGAGGAAAGAAGGTTCTTATACGACCTATTTGTTCGATAAGGGGCTTGATAAAATATTAAAGAAGGTCGGCGAGGAGAGCACAGAGGTTATTATCGCCGCAAAAGCGGAAGATAAAAAGGAAACCGTTTATGAAATAGCGGATTTGGCGTATCATGTAATGGTGCTTATGATTGAGGCCGGCATTTCGCTTGATGATATCACAAAAGAACTCGCTTCCCGCCATGTAATTGACCACAAAGTAAAACAGGAGAAAATGACAGATTGATTAAATCCGATTTTCATATGCACACTTGCTTTTCGGACGGCAAAAATACTCCCGAACAAATGGTGCAGACAGCTATAAAACTGAATATGGATAAAATCGGTTTTTCCGACCATTCTTATACTTTTTTTGATGAAAGCTATTGTATGAAAAAAGAGAAAGTCTCAGAATATATTACCGAAATTGCAAGGCTTAAAGAGCAGTATAAGGGGCAAATAGAAATTTTGTGCGCAGTGGAGCAAGATTATTATTCCGATTATCCAGTATCGGGTTTTGATTATGTTATAGGCTCCGTTCATTATTTGAAAAAAGGCGATGAATATATCCCCGTTGATGAAAGCGATGAAATTTTCTCGTCCGCTGTTGAAAAATACTTTGGCGGTGACGCTCTATCCCTTGCCGAGTGCTATTTTGAAACTGTTTCGGATGTTGTAAACAAAACAAATTGCGACATTATAGGTCACTTCGATTTAGTATCACTCTTTAATAAAAACTTCAAATATTTTGATGAAAATGATGATAGATATGTTAAAGCATACAAATCGGCAGTTGATAAATTAGTAGGCTACGGCAAACCCTTTGAAATCAACACAAGAGCTGTTTTTAAAGGCGCAAAAAGTCATCCGTATCCGACGCCGGAAATCTGCGAATATATTAATTCTAAAGGCGGAAAGTTTATTCTTTCAAGCGATTCGCATTCCAAAAGCGGACTGATGTTTATGTTTGAAGAGATAAAAGAGCAAGCAATGCAAAAAGGCTATCAGATAATCACATTGTGAAATGGTGAGAAAATGGATTTATTTATTAAAAATGCTTTAGTTTTTATTGACTCTGAGTTCATAAAAAAGGATATTTGTATAAAAAACGGCGTTATAGTTTCGTTTGATAAACCGAGCGAAAATATGCCGGAGTTTGATGCCGGCGGCAATTATCTTGTTCCCGGCTTTATTGATATTCATACTCACGGCGCAGTGGGCGTTGATGTCAATTCCGCAAGTATCGAGGGCTTTGAAAGAATGAGTCGCTTTTTCGCTTCGCGCGGAGTTACTTCATTTCTTGCAAGCATACTTACTGATAGCGAGGAGAACACTTTAAAAATACTCTCTCGCATTAGTGAGTATATCTCCGAAACACATTCGGGTGCATCCCTTTTGGGCGCTCACCTTGAAGGACCTTTCCTCTCGCCGGAGAAAAAAGGTGCCATGCCCGAAAAGTATTTAAGAAAAGGCGATAGCGCGCTGCTCAAAAAATATTTAGATACGGGGGCAGTGAAATATATCACCGTTGCGCCGGAAGTCGAAGGCGTAAAAGAGATTATCGAAGAATTTGGCGCAGTTTTGCCCTTTGCGCTTGGCCATTCAGCAGCGGATTATCAAACAACGCTTAATGTGATAAAGTCGGGTGCGGTAGCATCAACTCATACTTTTAACGCTATGCAGGGTATTGATCGAACCGAGCCTAATATCTTGGGCGCAGTGCTTGAAGCGGATATTTATAACGAACTGATTTCAGACGGATACCATGTTCACCCTGCAAATATGCGTATGCTCTATAAACTCAAAGGCAATAAGAAAATAATTGCCATAACTGATTCAATTGAAGCGGCAGGTATGCCTGACGGTGAATATAAATTAGGCTCAAACGCCGTCACGGTATCAAACGGCGAAGCATTTTTAAGCGGCACTAAAACAAGGGCGGGCAGCGTGCTTACTATGGATAACGCCCTTAAAAATCTGATTAAATATTTAGATATTTCGCTCGAAGAAGCACTGCCTATGCTTACTGAAAATCCTGCCGACTTGTTGGGACTTAAAAAAGGCTATATAAAAATCGGCTGCGATGCCGACTTCACCGTTTTGGATAAGGACTTAAATGTAATAAACACTATCATTTCAGGCAAAATAAACGAATAATCACTATCTTTTAACCGCCTCCTGCTAACAACAGGAGGCGGTTTCGCATAATATACCCTGAGGTGATATTATGTGTTCAATCGCAGGAGAAGTTTCATTTAAGTATGATTTAAAAGAAAAAATCGAAGTTTATAAAAAAATGAACGAGCTTTTAGCGCCGAGAGGACCCGACGACGAGGGGATATATATTCGGCGCGATGTCGCTCTTTTGCACCGCAGGCTCGCGGTTATTGATGTTGAAAAGGGTAAGCAGCCGATGAGCGCGGTATATAATGAAAATAAGTACACCATAGCCTATAACGGCGAGATTTATAACACAGAAGAAGTCAGAAATACGCTTAAAGAAAACGGCTTCACATTCGCCACTTCATCCGATACCGAGGTGGTATTAAAATCCTTTATTCATTTCGGCACGGAGTGCGTTAGGCACCTGAACGGCATTTTTGCCTTTGCTGTCTGGAACGAGAAGAAAAAGGAACTGTTTTTGGCTCGTGACAGAATAGGCGTAAAACCGCTGTTTTACGGCGAAACCGACGGCGGCATAGTTTTTGCAAGCGAAATAAAAGCGATGCTTGCGCACCCGTCATTTCCGCCTGTAATTGATGATAATTCCATTGCTGAGATTATGCTCACGGGTCCCGGCAGGACTTCGGGCTACGGCGTGTTCAAAAATGTTTTCGAGCTTCCGCCCGCCACCTGCGCCGTGTTTAATGAATACGGGCTTCGGGCGCATAAATACTGGTTTTTGGAGGCAAAGGAGCATACCGAGAGCCTTCGCACTACCATAGAGCATACCCGTTTTCTTGTAACGGACTCAATCAAACGCCAACTTGTTTCCGATGTGCCGCTTGCAACCTTCCTTTCGGGCGGACTTGATTCAAGCCTTATTTCCTCCGTTGCAAATTCTTATTATAAGAAACAGGGGAGAACGCTTACAACCTATTCGGTTGACTATAAGGACAACGACAAAAACTTTAAAAAGAGCAAGTTTCAGCCGAATTCCGACTCTGAATTTGTCGGCATAATGTTCGATTATTTGGGCGGCGATAACCGCAGAATTATTATTGATACAGATGAACTTGTACCCGCGCTGTTTGATGCCGTGCGTGCGCGAGACCTGCCGGGTATGGCTGATGTTGACGCTTCAATGCTTCTGCTTTGCAAGGCGGCGGCGAAGGATTCAACCGTTGTGCTTTCGGGCGAATGTGCCGATGAGGTTTTCGGCGGGTATCCGTGGTACAGGGATAAAACAATCAGAGAGCAGGCGGGCTTTCCGTGGGCGCAGTCAACCGATTACCGCTACTCATTTTTAAACGAAGAATATAAGAAAAAGGTATGTCCGCGCGAGTATGTTGAACAGCGTTATAATAAAACTCTTAAAAGCGTTAAAAAGCTTCCCGCCGACTCCCAAACCGAGAGCCGAATGAGAGAAATGATGCGCCTTAACACCGATTGGTTTATGCAGACGCTCTTAGACCGCAAGGACAGAATGAGTATGTTTTCGGGGCTTGAGGTGCGCGTGCCGTTCTGCGACTACCGCTTGGTCGAGTATCTTTATAATGTGCCTTGGGAATTTAAAGACTATAATCACTATGAAAAGGGATTGCTAAGGAAGGCGGTTGAAGGTCTTTTGCCCGAAAGAATACTCTGGCGTAAAAAAAGCCCGTACCCGAAAACGCATAATCCTAATTATTTAAAAGCCGTTAGTGAAAAATTACAGGCGATTATAGACGAAGGCACTTCGCCGATGTTTGAATTTTTAGATAAATCAGCCCTTCAAAATCTTATAAATCACGACAATCCCACAACCTGGTACGGTCAACTTATGGCAAGACCGCAGACGATTGCATATTTTCTGCAAATAGACTATTGGCTCAAACACTATAATATAGAAATTGAGTAGGTTTCGCCTTGACTTGAATATAAAAGGAATATATAATAAAAGTATAAAACTACGGAGGAAAACCAATGAAAACAAGCGTAAAAAGTTTTTTGGCTTTATTAATGGCAACAGTAATGCTTATTTGCGTTGCTCCGCTTTCTTTTGCCGAGGGCGAGGATAGGCACCCGTCATACGGCTCGGTTTCTGTCGGTGATAAAGAAAACCTTAGTCATTATTTTAACACTAATAATCATTATTATAAAAATGATGCCGAATCGTGTACCAACGACCCCGAAGGCGCTAATGTTTCTTATGACCAGGAAACAGGTATTATGGTGCTCGATAATTTTGATGGCGGCACTATAAGATTTAACGATTACGGCGATGTAACCGTTATTGTAAAAGGCACAAATACCATTAAGGGTCATCAGTTCGGCATTTATGCAGGTTACGGCAACCTGACTATTACATCGGTAGAAAACGCCGTATTAAACATTTCTACTTCTACTTATGACTCAGGAGCAATAGTTACCGATTGGAATCCTGCAACGGATAATGATATTACTATATCGGGTAATGTGAGCGTAAATATTGAAACCTCTATTAGTTCGGATAATGATTTTAACGGTATCAGAGCGGGCGGCAAGCTCAGTATTATTGATAATGCTAATGTAAGCGTTAAAGGCTCTTGTGATGTTAATTACTGTCATATTTACGGTTTGAAAGGCGCTTCGCTTTTGCTTGATACAACAGGTAGTGTAAGCGTTGAAACAAAGTGTGTGAAATATTACAGTTATGCGCTTTCGTTCAATTCACTTGATATTAAAAATGTTAAAGAGTTTAAGATTGAATCTACAGGCAGTGACAGAACCTGCATCATTTATAATTAAGAAGCGTACAATTCTTTAATTAATACGCCGGGCTTTGATGTTTCGTTAGAGAATGATGAGAGTAATTATTATCTAACCTTAAAGCATATCCACAAATATAATGATGTTGTAACCGCTCCCACCTGTACCGAACAGGGCTACACAACCCACACTTGCGAATGCGGTGATGTTAAAGTTGATACTTATGTTCCCGCACTCGGTCACGATTTCAGCGATAATGCAGAAGTTTGCCGTCGCGGTTGCGGAACTAAAAATCCCGATTATATTCCGCCGGTACCTGCACACATTCACGCATATACAAAGAGAGTTGTAGCGCCTAAAGCAAACGCAGTGGGCTATACGCTCAATAAGTGCGCTTGCGGCTATAGCTATAAAGATAACTTCAAAGCACCCACAGGCAAGCCCGCAGGGCTTAAATGCGCTGCAAGAACAGCGGCGGCAATGAAATTCACTTGGAATAAAACAAGCGGCGTAACAGGCTATCAGGTGCAAATTCTCAACGCCAAAGGCGGCAACGCAGGACTTAAAGCACTTGCAGGAAATGTTTATACATTCACCAAATTAGCCGCAGGTCATGCCTATAAAGCAAGAGTGCGCTTTTATATCAAAGCCGCAGACGGTAAAAACTACTTCGGACAGTGGACAACAATAAATTCGCCCACACTTCCTGCAGGCACAAGCCTTATTAAGGTGACAGGCGCAAAGAAAGCCTTTACCGCTCAGTGGAAGAAGGGCGCGTGCACAGGCTATCAGTTGCAATACAGCACAACCAAAGCCTTTAGCGGCGCAAAAACAGTAACAATCAAGAACGCAAAAACTTTAAAATATGTTGCTAAAAAGCTTGCTGCAAAGAAAACTTATTATGTCCGCATAAGAACATATAAAACTATTGGCGGTAAAAATTACTATTCCGCTTGGTCAGCCGTAAAATCAGTTACAACTAAAGCGGCTGCAGCAGCAAAAAAAACGGCTGTTTCCCGCAATGTGTATATAACGCCTACAGGTAAACGCTATCATTATGATAGTAAATGCGGCAATGGCAAATATATAAAAAGCACTTTAAAAGAGGCTTTGAAAAAAGGCTTAACACCTTGTAAAAAGTGCGTTCATTAAATAATGATAGCGATGCTTCAAAAACGAAGCATCGCTTAATTTTTTGTTGATTATTCATCCTTTTGATTTAATAATGCGCTTACAAATTCCTTATAAACCTCAGCAGGATTATTCATAAACTGTTTTTTTACAAGCTCGGCTTGCATTTCATCGGCAACAAGCATTTTAAAGGTCATTATTTCATCCTCGCCGTCAAGCAGCTCGCATTTAACAAATATGCCTTTAGGCGTAATTTCAACATTTGCTTTATTGCCCTTTGCCCGCTTTGCAAGATTGTTGATTTTAACGCCTTCTCTGATTATTTTGCTTCTCGTAGTAAGCGGAAGAGCGCTTTCAAGCTCCTCGGCAATTTCAAAGCCGGTAGGAGTTATGCTGACATAACCTTCTTCATCCTCGCTTATATTTCCGCCTTCAACAAGCTCCATAACTGCGCTTCTTACATCAAAATAGCTTGCAATATCATTCGCAAAAACCATTTCAACTATTTTTTCTTTGTCCATAGGCTCGCCGATAGTCTTTAACAGATAACATATTATTATTTTAACATCAGTTATATTTGTAAGCATACCGGGCACAAAGCCATCGTCAATTCTTCTGCTGCTCATAGTAAACCTCGGATAAGTTTTTTAATATTATACACTATTATTTCAAAATTCTCAATAACTATTGACTTTTAAATTAAAAATAAATATAATATTAAAGTAATTTGGCTATGATAAGGAATTATGAGGCGACTTTTTTCACAGAGAGAGGGAAGTGCTGAAACCCCTTAAAAAAACCCTTATATGCTGCCTTTGAGCCTCTTTCCGAAAGGAAGGCGTAAGCCTGCGTTAAAGGTTAATTGAGTGGTGTGTCATGCACAATTCGGGTGGTACCGCGGTCAAGGACATTTGGTTGATATCCTTGCTCGTCCCGTTTTGTTTATGGCATTTTTATTTTGCAAATGATTTTTGAGGTGATAAAAATGGAATGGATGGGACTTAATGAAATTCGTGAAAAATACCTTGCTTTCTTTGAGAGCAAAGGACATTTGCGCTTGCCCTCTTTTTCCTTGATGCCTGACGGTGATAAGAGCCTTTTGCTTATTAATTCCGGTATGGCACCGATGAAAAAGTATTTTACAGGAGAGGTTACTCCTCCCAGAAAGCGAGTAACTACCTGTCAAAAATGTATTCGTACTCCCGATATAGAAAGAGTGGGCAAAACTGCAAGGCACGGAACATTTTTTGAAATGCTCGGCAATTTCTCCTTCGGTGATTACTTTAAGCCCGAGGCAACTGCTTGGGCTTGGGAATTCTGCACCGAGGTTATGAAAATGCCTGTAGATAAACTCTGGGTAACAATTTATCTTGATGATGATGAAGCATTTAAAATCTGGACAGAGCAGGTGGGAGTACCTGCAGACAGAATTGTGCGTCTCGGAAAAGAGGATAATTTTTGGGAGCACGGCACGGGTCCCTGCGGTCCCTGCTCCGAGATTTATTATGACAGAGGTGAAAAATACGGCTGCGGCAAGGAGACCTGCGGCGTAGGCTGTGATTGCGACAGATACACAGAATTCTGGAATTTGGTATTTACTCAGTTTGATTCGGACGGTAAGGGTAACTATGCTCCTCTTGAGCATCCGAATATTGATACGGGTATGGGACTTGAAAGGCTCGCTTGCATTATGCAGGGCGTTGACAATCTGTTTGAGGTTGATACCGTTCAGAATATAATGAAAAAAATCAGTGAAATAGCTGGCGTAAAGTATCATGACGATGAGAAAAAGGATGTTTCTCTTCGCGTTATTACCGACCATATCCGTTCTGCAACATTTATGATTAGCGACGGTGTAATGCCTTCAAACGAGAGCAGAGGCTATGTGCTTCGTCGCCTTATCAGGCGCGCTTGCAGGCATGGCAGGCTTTTGGGCGTTAACGAGCCGTTTTTATATGAAGTGGTTGATACCGTTATCGCCGAAAATCACAAGGCATATCCCGAGCTTGCAGATAAAGCCGAGATAATTAAAAAGGTTATTCTTTCGGAAGAAGAATCCTTCGGCAA
Source organism: Oscillospiraceae bacterium (assembly GCA_902796055.1). Classification (GTDB taxonomy): domain Bacteria; phylum Bacillota; class Clostridia; order Oscillospirales; family Acutalibacteraceae; genus RUG714. The sequence goes on along the minus strand of CADBNM010000041.1, from coordinate 8,401 downwards.
AACAATTGATACAGGTCTTGTAAGATTAAACGAGGCAATTAAGAATCTTGAGGGCAAAGTTTTAAGCGGTAAAGACGCTTTTAAGCTCAATGACACTTACGGTTTTCCGCTTGATTTAACAAAAGATATTTTGGAAGAATACGGTATTACCGTTGATGAAGATGAATTTAATTCTCTGCTTGAAAATCAAAAGCAGACCGCAAGAGCCGCAAGAAAAGACGCAGGTGCAGACGCTTGGAAGGGCGAAAATGTTAAAATTGATGTTCCTGCAACCGAATTTCTGGGCTACACCGACTTTAACTGCAAAGCAAAGGTTTTGGCTGTTATTAACAGTGACGGCGAGCTTGCCGAGGCACTCGGCGCAGGAGATGAAGGCGTTTTAATCCTTGATAAAACCACAATGTATGCTCTTTCAGGCGGTCAGGTCGGCGACGCAGGCGTAATTAAAACAGATTCGAGCAAATTCTATGTTGGCGATACTACCAAGGATAAAAACGGACTTTATTTCCACGCAGGCAGCATTGCGGACGGTATAATCAGCGTAGGCGATGAAGTTGAAGTTGCCGTAAACAAAGAGCGCAGATTAAATATAATGAGAAATCATACTGCGGCGCATTTGCTTCAGGCGGCGCTCAGAGAAGTGCTCGGCACTCATGTTGAACAGGCAGGTCAGCTTGTAAATGAAAATGAAGTCAGGTTTGACTTTACTCATTTTGAAGCGATGAGCGAGGAAGAAATCACAAAGGTTGAAGTGCTTGTAAATCAGTTTATTTTGTCTGCAACCGAAGTGACAATGAAAGAAATGCCTATTGAAGAAGCAAAGAAAATGGGCGCTATGATGCTCTTCGGCGAGAAATACGGCGATGTGGTAAGAGTAGTTAAAGCAGGCGATTTTTCAACCGAATTCTGCGGCGGTACTCATGTTTCAAACAGCGGTCAACTCGGACTGTTTAAGATTATCGGCGAGGCATCGGTTGCGTCGGGTGTAAGAAGAATTACAGCCGTAACAGGCGCTAATTTATACGGAATGGTAAGGACGCTTGAACTTACCTCAAAGAAAGTGGCTTCGCTTTTGAAAGCCAGCGATGCTGAAGTTTTAGCAAAGCTTGAATCACTTATTTCACAAAACAAAGCTGATGAAAAGAAGATAGCTAATCTTAAGGCAGAGATTGCAAAACTCAAGAGCGCTGATTTATTCAGCAAACCTATAAACATCGGTGAATTTGAAGTTTATGCTGTTTCTCTTGATAATGTTGCTCCCAACGATTTGCGTTCAATGGGTGACGAGCTTAAAGCAAAGGGCGATAATGTTATTGCCGTGCTTTCAAGCGTAATGGGCGATAAAGCTAACTTTGCCGCAGTTTGCGGTAAGGGCGCTATTGCAAAGGGCGTTAAAGCAGGTAATCTTGTTAAAGAGGTTGCTTCCATCGCAGGCGGCGGCGGAGGAGGTCGTCCCGATTCGGCTATGGCAGGTGCTAAAAATATTGACGCTGTCCCCGAGGCAATAGGTAAGGTTGAAAGCATTATCAAAAATATGTTAGGAGAATAATTATGGCAGATTGTATTTTTTGTAAAATCGCAAACGGCGAAATACCGTCAAATAAGGTTTATGAGGATGAAAGCGTTGTTGCATTTCACGATTTAGACCCTCAGGCACCTACTCATATTCTCGTTATTCCTAAAGAGCATATAGCCTCTGCCTCGGATATCAACGAGAGCAACAGTGCGGTCATAGCACACATTTTTGAGGTTATTTCAAAAATTGCGGCGGATAACGGCTTCTCAAACGACTTCCGCGTTGTTAATAACTGCGGCGACAGAGCGGGTCAAACCGTTAAACATCTTCATTTTCATATTATGAGCGGTCGTGAATTCACATGGCCTGCAGGCTGATAAAGGAGGAAACAGCTATGGAATTTTATAAAATGAAAATAGCAGGCTTGGAAAGAAAGCTTCCAATCTGTGAAGTTAACGAGCATCTTGATATAGCAGGATTTGTTATTTTCGGCGACGCACCGCTGACGGTTGCCTGTGCCGAGGAACTTTTAAAAAAGTGTCCAGAGTTTGATTATATAATTTCTCCCGAAGCAAAAGCGATTCCGCTTGCTCACGAGATGAGCCGTCAGTCAGGTAAAAAGTATTTTGTTCTTCGCAAGGGCGCGAAGCTTTATATGAAAGAGCCTGTGAGTGTTCATGTTCGTTCAATTACTACCAACAATGTGCAGACCCTTTATATTGATGCACTCGAAGGCGAGCAGATAAGAGGGAAAAGAGTCATTATTCTTGACGATGTTATTTCAACAGGCGAATCACTTAAAGCAAGTGAAAAACTGATAAATAAATTCGGTGGCAACATTGTTGCTAAGGCTGCCATTCTCGCAGAGGGTGACGCTGCAGATAGAGACGATATTATTTTCCTTGAGAAATTACCGTTATTCTTTAAATAAGTTGAATAAATAAGGAGGTGCAAATATGGGAAGACCTTTCGCAGTAATCGGTTTTACTATGTTTGCATCTTTGCTTTTTATAGGAGTTTTAGGTATCAATGCCGCTGTTATTCTATTGGCGGCGGCGTTGTTGCTTATTCCTGTTTTTCTCTTAGTTAAAAATCTGAGAAAACATAAGGCGTATATTTGCGCGCTGACAGTAATTGCGTTAAGCAGTGCGCTTTATTTCTCGGCTTATACTTATTTATACAAACCGCAGACCGAATATTTAGGTAAAGAAATCAGTGTAAGCGGAGAAATATGCGAGCTTCCGGTTAGGGAATATGACAGAGTTTATTATGAAATAAAGGTTGATAGAATAAACGGCAAAAAAATAAGTCCCAAATATAAAATGCGCCTGTCCTGCGAGGAAGAATTAGAAGCAAAGCCCTTTGACAAAGTTGCCTTTAAAGGCAATGCTTATGCGCTCGGCTCAACTAATATCTATTCAAAATTAAATCATCTTTCAAAAGGCGAAGTTATAGGATTAAATACTACTAACAGTATAACTATAACGCGCAATGAGAATACGCTAAAACCGCTTAAATACTACCTTTTAGAGTATAGACTGAAGCTTGCCGAAGGCTTATACTCCGTAATGCCCGCAAAGAACGCCTCTTTATGTATCGCAGTGTTAATGGGAGAAAAATCATATTTATCTTCAAGCGATTTAAGTAATATTAACACTGTGGGCGTAAGCCATCTTGTGTGCGTTTCGGGCTTGCATCTTTCAATGTGGGGATTTGCGCTTTTGTGGCTTTTCAGGCGTTTGCGTATGCATAGAACTCCTCGTTATATACTTGCAGGTGGGCTTATACTCCTGTTTATGGCGTTTTGCGGGTTTACGCCGAGCGTAGTGCGTTCGGGCGTTATGTTTTTGATTTTTATAGCTGCAGAGCTTATTTACGCCGAGCCTGACGGACTGAATTCTTTGGGCATATCCGCTTTTGTGATTTTGCTCAATCCGTTTAATGCATTAAGCACAGGATTTATTCTTTCTTTTTTATCTACGCTTTCAATTCTCACCTTGGGAATCAAGAGTACCGAAAAGGCAAAACAAAAGCTGCCCTCATACAATAAAAACAAATTTACGAGCGCACTCTTTTCCATTTTGGAAATATTGATTATTTCGCTTTGTGTAAATCTTTTCTGTCTGCCAATTAGCATTTTGGTTTTTGGCAAGGTGTCTTTTTTGGGAATAATCGCTAATGTTTTAATATTGCCCTTCGCTTCGCTGCTTGTAATAAGCTCAGGCATATGTGCTGTTTTAAGCTCTTTCGGGAGCGTATTTTCACTTCTTGCTATGCCCGCAGCTTTTCTCGCTTCCGCAGTTTCGCGATATGTTATCGGTATTTGCGATGTAATGGCTCGCTTTAAAATAGGAGTTGTAAATGTTTCAAGCCAAGCGGCAGTGCTTTTTGTGGCAATATCATTTATAGCGATTGCTCTGGTTTTGCTCTTATCGAAGTCGATTACAAAGAAATTAGTGCAAACAGTTTCTTTAGTAATGATTGCTGTAATTATTTCAGGAACCGCGCTTAATTACCTTTCAGGATATAATAAATGCCTTATCACTGCTTATGCTTGCGACGATAAGATATGCTTAAGCGTAGAGCAGGGCGATAAGCTTGTTCTTATTGACTGCGGAAATTATTATAACATACTTTATAAGCTCGATAATCTAATCGGTAAACGGTGGAATTCGGATATTGATTGCTTTATTATCGGCGGCGACAATAAATATGAGAGCGGATATGCTGCAAATATATTAAACCATTATTGCGTAAAGCGTATAGTTATGCCTACGGAAAGTAAGTATGCCGAGAACCTTGCAAAGGAATTTGATAGCTGTATAACACAGAGCAATTATGCCGAAGTACCCGTAAGTAAGGATTTGAAAATCACATTTGCATCAGGTCAGGCGAGCGCCGTTTTAATTGAATATAAAACTCAAAGGGTGCTGTTTTTGAGCTCTGCTGCAATTGATATTTTTTCGCTTCCCGAGAAAATGCGCACATATAATTATTTAATAATTAGAGGAAAAACAAATAAAACAATTGTAAATTCTTCTTTAAATGGTATAATTGAATTATCGGCGGCGAATAAATATGCTTCCAATGCCTCTGCGCTCAGAAGAGCAGGTTACATTTATTTCGAGACTGCCAATGAAAAAGATGTCGAATTAATTATCGGCGATAAAGCATCAACTATAGGGAGAAAGAACCAATGGCTGCAATAGGTGAAGATTTATTAAAACTTAATATTAAAGAGCGCAAGTTTTCGCCTGTTTATCTTTTTTACGGCGAAGAAGATTATATGAAAAAATACTATCTTGACCGGATTAAGAAAAAGGCTGTAGGAGATGCGCTGCCCGAATTTAATTTGCATGAAGTTGACGGCTCTAAGACTGATATTGAAGAAATTATGCAATATGCAATATCCGTTCCCATGATGAACGATTATGTGCTTACCGTAATAAATGATTTCGATTTTTCCGGCATAGAGGATAAAAAAATTAATGAGCTTTTTTCTTCGCTTGAAGAGGGTAATATTCTTCTGTTTTATTCTCAAACCGTAAAGCCTTCTCAGAAAAGTTCATGGAAATTGGCTTTGAAAAGGATAAAGGAAGTCGGCAGCGTTGTTAAATTTGATAAAAAAGACTCAAGAGACCTTGCAAAGATTGCCGTTTCGGCTGCAAAAAAAAGAGGTTGCTATTTTCCGCAGTACTTAGCGGCGTCCTTTATTGAAAGAGTCGGCACGGATTTAAACTTAATCAAGAATGAGGTGGATAAGCTGTGCGCTATGAAAGGCGAAGGCGATATCACCGCCGAGGATATTGATAAAATATGCGTAAGAACGCTTGACGCTTCAGCTTTTGATCTTACCAAGGCGCTTATTACTTCAAATCCCAATAAAGTGTTCGATATACTTAATGATTTATACGATCAGCGTCAGGAGCCTATCATGATTTTGGGCGCAGTCAGCTCTGCTTATATTGATATGTACAGAGTAAAGGTCGCTCAGGAAAAGGGACTTGACCCGAGTGCGGTTGCAAACTTCTATTCATATAAAGCGGATTGGAAGCTGAAAAGGGCGGCGTACAATGCAAAAAACTTGAGCCTTTCACAGCTAAGAAGGTCGATAAATGTTTTGTGCGAGAGTGATGAAATATTAAAATCCTTTCAGTCCGACCCTACTGTGGTGCTTGATGAAAGCATGATGAAGCTTATGCTGATTGCAGCGAGGAAAAAGAATGCTTAAAACAGACAGACTTGTCATCGTTGAAGGCAAGTATGACAAAATAAAGCTTGAAGGTATAATTGACGCTTTGATTATTGCGACTGACGGCTTTTCGGTTTTTAAGGACAAGCAAAAAACCGAATTTATAAAAAACTACGCAAAGAAAAAAGGACTTTTAATCTTGACCGATTCGGACGCGGCAGGCTTTAAAATCCGAAATTACTTTAGCTCAATTGTACCCGATGAATATATACTTCACGCCTATATTCCCGATGTGTCGGGAAAAGAAAAAAGAAAAGAAAAGCCCTCGGGTGAAGGGAAGTTAGGCGTTGAGGGGATAGATGACGCTATTATAACCGAGTCTTTAAAAAAAGCGGGAATAGAACGCTCGGATAAAAAAAGAAATAATCATACTTCATCATATGATTTGTTTGCTCTCGGTATTTGCGGAAAACCCGATTGCACCGCCAAAAAGCTAAGCTTATTAAAGGAAATGGGGTTGCCCGAGAGAATATCAAATAAGAGTTTATTAAAGTACATAAATTTAAATCTTACAAAAGAAGAATTTAATAAAATTGTACATAAAATAACGGAGGAATAATATGTTTAATCAATTTGCAAAGCCTGACGAGAAGGATGTTTTGGCAAAGATAAGTACCAATATGGGAGATATGTATTTCAGGCTCTTTCCCGAAATTGCGCCAAAGGCTGTGGAAAATTTTGTAACTCATGCCAAGAACGGTTATTATGATGAGCTGATTTTTCACAGAATAATTAATGATTTTATGCTTCAGGGCGGCGATCCTACCGGTACAGGTATGGGCGGCGAGAGCATATGGGGCAAGGCGTTTGAGGATGAATTTGACATTGACGCAAGAAACTACCGCGGTGCGCTTTCAATGGCAAATTCCGGTCCCAACACCAACGGATCGCAGTTCTTTATAGTTCAGGCAAAAAAGCTGCCGGCTATGATGCTCAAGCAAATGGAATCTCTTGCCGATGAAGGCTATCCTTACAGAGTAGCGGACAATTATGAAAAGAAAGGCGGCACACCTTGGCTCGATTTTAAACATACCGTTTTCGGTCAGCTTTATGAAGGCTTTGATGTACTTGATGCTATTGCAGCTGTCAATGTTGATATGGCTGACAAACCGCTTGAAGATGTAGTTATTCAATCTGTTCAAATCAAAGAATAAGACAAAAAATTAACCCCCGAAATCGTCGGGGGTTAAATTATAGCGTTTATTCTCTGTATCCTTTTCTTTTAAGGAGATTGGTTATGCGATCTTTAGTGTTGATAATCGGTCCTATCGAAGCGTCGTGGTTAAGAATTTCAACAATATAGGTCATATATTTGCTCATATCAACCTCTGCATACCATTCTCTTTGCTTCAACTGTTCAGGTCTGTATATCGTATTAGTTGTAAATACCTTTTCAATTAAACCGTCCTTGTATGCCTTATCGAAGGTCTCAAGACCGTTGCAGAAAAGACCGAAGGTACAGCAGATAAATACTCTGTTTGCTTTTCTCGCTTTAAGTTGAGAAGCAACATCTATCATCGAATCACCCGAGGAAATCATATCGTCGACTATAATAACATCTTTTCCTTCAAGGTCTGCGCCGAGATATTCATGAGAAATAATCTTGTTTCTTCCGTTAACTATTTTTGAATAGTCGCGCCTTTTATAGAACATACCGAGGTCAAGACCCAAAACGGTTGAATAGTAAACGCATCTGCCCATACCGCCTTCATCGGGGGAAATTATCATCAGATTTTCCTTATCAAACTTAATGTCGGGACATTCGCGGATTAACGCCTTAATCATCTGATAATTTGTAGGGATGTTTTCGAAGCTTTTAAGAGGAATGGCATTTTGAACGCGAGGGTCGTGCGCGTCAAATGTCACAATATTTTCAACACCCATATTTGCAAGCTCTTGGAGAGCGAGCGCGCAGTCAAGGCTTTCTCTGCCTGAACGCTTATGCTGTCTGCCTTCATAAAGCATAGGCATAACAACTGTTATTCTCTTTGCGTGACCGCCTGCAACAGCGATAATTCTCTTTAAGTCTGCATAGTGGTCGTCGGGGCTCATATTTACGGTCATACCGTACATATTGTATGTTACGCCGTAGTTAAAGCAGTCGCAGAGAATGTATAAATCCATACCTCTTACGCTTTGCTCAATAACGCCCTTTGCTTCGCCTGAGCCGAAACGGGGGAGTGAAACATCAATTACATAGCTGTCTTTAATATATCCGCCGTGGTCAAGCTCGTTTTTAAGCTCGCTGGTGCTTTCGGTGCGCCATTTAACGAGATATTTGTCGATTTTATCAACCAATTCTTCGCAGCCTTTCATAGCGATAAGACCGATAGGTCCGTATGGGCGGGAGTTAAATCTTTTAAGAACATCTGCCATTTATTTTTCCTCCTAAAATATATTGTAATAATATTGTAATATTTTAATCCTTTTTTTTCAATGCAATAATATGTAGAAAAATGTAGAAAAAATTTATAAATTTTATTGAATTAGCATATAAGCAAAACTGCGCTCAAAAATGAGCGCACTTCAGACTGTCGAAAAAGTGGATAAAATCGTGCAGACTGTTATTATTTATGTGATTTAGTAGAGTTATTTAAATCTTTGCGTTAAAAATTAAATAAAGCAAAGATATT
>CADBNM010000040.1 GCA_902796055.1 Oscillospiraceae bacterium | reverse complement strand
GACTCCCATCAGTCAAGGCTTGAATGTATAGCAAAAAATCACACGGTGAAGGATTTCCTTCACCGTGCTTTTTTGAAGTAAGAAGTAATAGTGAAAAGTGAATAAGTGAGGTAAGCGAGTTTCCTTTTGGAAACTCGCTTAACCATTAATTCCGAACTCCGAATTCAAATCGAGTACGGGCGAAGCCCGTCCACGGCGTTCGCATTCATAGATTGCTCGGCTAAACTTGCGCTTGCGCAAATATAACTGAAAAATGCTTGCCGCTTGGCAAGCATTTTTTTACCACAGGTCAATATATATCTTCATTATATCCTCTTTCGAGGGTGTCCGCGGATTGGTTGCCGTGCAAGAATCTTCAAGCGCCGCCTCCGCCATTTCTGGTATTGCCGCAAAATATTCTTCGCGCGAGCATATGTTCATCGTCGAAACGCATAACGGCATATCCATTTCCTTCATCATAAATTCTATCCAGTTAACAAGCGCTCTGACTGTTGTAATCGTGTTGAAATTCTGCAGCCCTAAAATCCTTGCAAGCGTTGCGTATTTTCTAACCTGATTAGGATACTCCGCTTTGCTCTTTGAGTGCTTGTTTATGTCGCTGTTGTATTGTATAACCAAGGGCAAAAGCATTGCGTTTGCTCTGCCGTGCGGGATGTGAAATTTTGCGCCTAATTGGTGAGCCATACCGTGATTTAATCCGAGCGACGCATGGTTGAAAGCAATGCCTGCAAGGCACGATGCGTTCATCATCTTCCTTCTTGCGTGAGTATCGTTATTGTCAAGGTAACTCCTCAGAAGGAAAGAACCGACTATTTCAACCGCCTTTTCCGCAAGCGCCGCCGAAAACTCATCGTTCTCCGTGCTCACATACGCTTCAATTGCGTGGGTGAGAACGTCCATTCCTGTATCAGCCGTAATTCCCGGCGGAACAGTTTTAACAAGCTCAACATCGAGTATTGCTTCGTCGGGTAGAATTGAATCGTCTACAAGCGGATATTTTTTATCGTGGTCGGGGTCGGAAATAACCGAAAAAGCAGTGACCTCGCTGCCTGTACCGCTCGTAGTAGGGATAGCAATAAGGCAGATGTGCTTGCCTGAGTATTCGGGCATTTTTTCAACTACTTCGCGCATAGCCTTAGCCGAGTCTATAGCCGAGCCGCCGCCGACTGCCACCATTGCGTCCGCACCGCTTTTAATAAGCGCAGAAACGCCGATGGATATTTTTTCAATTGGCGGGTCAGGCACAACATCGCTGAAAATATCGTAATCCTTTCCCGAACGGTCAAGCCTGAGAGTTATGTGCTCAATAAGACCGCTTTTTATAACAAACGGGTCGGCAATTACGAGTATTTTTTGCTTATCAAGCTCCTCGAGCCTGTCAAGCGCGCTTTCGCCGAAATTTATTCTTGTTTTAATATCAAAGTTTTTCATACTATATCCTGTATATAATAGTTTTTAATATAATATATATACTAATTTTACAATATTATAACCCGCTTTGTCAATTCTTTTCCGTAAATCTTGACAACTAAACACTAATTAATTATAATGTTATAAAATAAATAATTTGCGGACATAGTTCATCGGTAGAATCTCAGTTTCCCAAGCTGATTAGGCGGGTTCGACTCCCGTTGTCCGCTCCAGAAAAGCAAAAACACGGCAAAGATTTATTCTTTGCCGTGTTTTTTAGTTGTTTTAATTAATCAATTTTCGGAAGTTTTGCAGCGTATTTTGCAAGTTCTTCATCGGTGGGAATGTAATCGTCCATTTGACCGTCGTGGAACTTCTCATATGCTACCATATCGAAGTAACCTGTGCCGGAAAGACCGAATACAATAGTCTTTTCTTCGCCTGTTTCCTTGCATTTGAGTGCTTCGTCAATAGCAACCTTAATAGCGTGCGAACTTTCGGGAGCGGGAAGAATGCCCTCAACTCTTGCAAAAGTTTCTGCAGCCTCGAATACATCTGTTTGCTTAGCGGTAACGGCTTCAATAAGACCGTCATCGTAAAGTTGAGAGAGTACGGGGCTCATACCGTGGTAACGCAAACCGCCTGCGTGGTTAGCGGAGGGGATAAAGTCGCTACCCAAAGTGTACATCTTAGCGAGCGGGCAAACCATGCCTGTGTCCGCAAAGTCATAAGCAAACTTACCTCTGGTGAACGAAGGGCAACTTGCCGGCTCTACAGCGATAAATCTGTAATCCTTTTCACCTCTTAACTTTTCGCCCATAAACGGGGAAATGAGTCCGCCGAGGTTTGAACCGCCGCCTGCGCAACCGATGATAATATCGGGTGTAACATTGTATTTATCAAGCGCAGCCTTTGTTTCAAGACCTATAACCGACTGGTGAAGGAGTACCTGATTTAATACAGAACCTAAAACATATCTGTAACCGGGGTTTTTAACTGCAACTTCAACAGCCTCGGAAATTGCGCAGCCGAGAGAACCTGTGGTGCCGGGATGCTCTGCGTTAATTTTCTTGCCTATTTCCGTTTCCATTGAGGGTGAGGGAGTAACGGATGCGCCGTAAACTCTCATAACCTCTCTTCTGAAAGGCTTTTGCTCGTAAGAAACTTTAACCATATAAACCTTGCAGTCTAAGTCAAGGTAAGAGCAAGCCATTGAAAGCGCCGTACCCCATTGACCTGCGCCTGTTTCGGTTGTAACGCCTTTAAGACCTTGGTTTTTAGCATAGTAAGCCTGAGCGATAGCGGAATTAAGCTTGTGGCTGCCACTGGTGTTGTTGCCCTCGAATTTGTAGTAAATCTTTGCGGGTGTCTGCAGCTTTTCCTCAAGGCAATATGCTCTTACAAGGGGAGCAGGACGGTACATCTTATAGAAATCTCTGATTTCCTGCGGAATTTCAATGTATGCGTTTTCGTTATCTAATTCCTGCTCAACGAGTTCCTTGCAAAATACTTCGGAAAGTTCCTCAGCCGTCATGGGCTTCATAGTTGCAGGATTAAGCAACGGAGCAGGCTTGTTTTTCATATCTGCGCGAACATTGTACCATGCTTTTGGAATCTCCGTTTCGTCTAAATAAATTTTGTACGGGATTTTCTTTTCTTCTGACATGATTTTTTCTCCTTTACTGTTATTTTATGTTTGTCAGGGTTCGGGAATAAAGCAAATAAAAAAGACCTTATCCCCATAAATGTTGGGACAAGACCATAATAATCCTGCGGTGCCACCCGACTTCGCTTTTCAGCGCACTCGTTCCGTATACCAATATATACGCTTCCTTGATAACGGGTGAAGTTCCCGGCGTCCCTACGGCTTTCGCTTTCAGTTTGCCCTCACAAGTCCATTCCTCAGCCAATCCGCTGCCACTTTTCACCGTCCGCGGCTCTCTATGAGCTTCAAGAACTGATTACTACTCTTGCTCTTCGGTTTATGTTGTTTCTATTTTAACGCCATTTTTTTCATTTGTCAACACAAAAATTCAATTTGTGAAAAAAATTCAACTTCTTTTTTGCTTTACTTAAAGGAAAATTTGTGCGATAATAGAGGTATGAAAGATTTGGTTTTAAAAATAAAAGAAAATGAGTTATTTAAAAGAATTATTTATAAAATAACTCATCCGAAGCAGTGGAATAAAAAAATTGTAGCCGTATGGGCGGCATTTATAGTTTTGATTTTAATTTTGCGCTTCGCTTTCGGAGTGAGAATTTGTTTTATTTCAGGTAATTCGATGTATCCGACTTATAAAAACCATTCTGTCTGCCTTTCGTTCGGCTTGGGCTATGAAGCAAAGCAGGGGGATTGTGTTTGCATTAAAAACAGCGGTAAACTCATTTGCAAAAGAGTTATAGCCACCGAAGGTCAAAAGGTTTATGTTGATTATAAAAACAATAAAGTTTTTGTTGACGGTGAGGAAATTGATTCTTCCTATATAAACGAGCCTATGAAGTATATGGACGGCTATTTTGACACGCCCAATCCCGTAAGTGTTCCCAAAGGCTGCATTTTTGTGATGGGCGATAATCGCAACTATTCAACCGACAGCCGCAGCAGTCTTGTAGGTATGGTAGAATATAAAGATGTTGTAGGAAAAATTCACCCTGCGAGATAAAATGATAGTATTAAAGCAAGCTCTGTAAAGTTTTTATACTTTACAGCGCTTGCTTTTATGTAAAGTAAAATAACTTTACAAGCGCTTATCCAAATGCTACATCGAGCGCCATCATCAGCAAAAAGCCCGTAATAAAGCCGATTGCGCCTATGTTCGTTCCTTCTTTTTGCTTTGAGTCGGGTATAAGCTCATCAACGCTCACGAATATCATAGCGCCTGCGGCAAAGCAGAGAAGAAAGGGAAGCTGTTTTATAACGGCTGCGGTAACGGCAAGCGTTAAAAGTGCTGCGAGCGGCTCTACTATGCCCGACAATGCGCCGGCTATAAAGGCATGCAATTTGCTTTTTCCCTCGCTTTTTAAGGGCATTGAAATTATCGCGCCCTCGGGGAAATTCTGAATTGCGATGCCGGTGCTCAGCGCGAGTGCGGCGGCAAAGCTTGCCTGTGAACGCTCGCTTAGAAATTTCGCAAAGCAAACGCCTACTGCTAAGCCCTCGGGAATGTTGTGCAGGGTAACGGCAAAGATGAGCGAAAAGTTTTTGGAAAGGTTTTGCGCTTTTTCAAGCGAGCCGACTATCTTTTGAGTAATAATCAAAAGTAAAACTCCTGCAACAAAGCCCGAAACACAAATAAAAAGCGAATGGTATTTATTTTTACCCGTTTCAAGCGCGGGAATAATCAGCGACCAAACAGAAGCGGCGCACATAACCCCTGCCGCTACGCCCGATAATAGTTTTTCGGTTTTTAAGCTTAGCGTGCTTTTCATAAAAAAGACAGCCGCCGCGCCGAGAGCCGTGCCTATAAACGGTATTAAAAAAGAGATAATAACCTTCAAATCAATCCTCCGAAAAGTATTCCTTATATACTATTCGGGATTGATATAAAATGCTAACAAAGATAAAAAGCACGGCACACCTTTAGAGTGCCGTGCTATAAAATAATCAATTATTTATTCATTTTCCTTTATCCACTCAACCATATCCTTAACGCTTTGCTCAACGCTCATCGGCGAGTAGCCAAGCTCTTTTTTCGCCTTATCTATCGAAAAATTGCAGTTCGAGCAAAGTTTTCTTATGGAGTACCTTGTAAATAGGGGAGTGGTTTTTGAAGCCTTGTAATAAGCCTCGCAAAGCGGAGCCGCCGCCTTTGCCAAACCGCGCCCTAATTTCATTTTGGGTTGCTTTTTACCGCATGCGCGCATAGTCGTTTTGATAAAATCATCGGTTGAAATTGTTTCACCGCAAAGTATGTAACCGTCGCCGATTTTTCCTTTTTCGGCGGCGAGTATCATACCGTCCGCAACATCTCTTACATCAACAAAATTGTATGCCCCGAAGCCGACGGAAACGGGCATTTTGCCTTCAAGGCACATTCTCACCATTTCGCCAACGTTTGAAACTTTGTAGTCGTAAGGACCTATGCATGCGCCGGGATATACAACCACTGCGGGGAAGTTTTCCTTTTCGCATTGTTCGAAAACATAATTTGTGGCAGTAGCCTTTGTTTTTGCGTAAGTGCCTTCTAATTTGTCCGGCTCAAAGACCTTTGTTTCGCGCATAACTTTGCCGTCAGGAGCAGGTTCAAACGCGTCAACACTGCTTGCGTAAATCAGTTTTTTAACCTTTTGATTTTTGCAGGCGTTTACAACATTTTTAACGCCTTCGTAGTTAACTTTCCAAACAAAGTCGTCATCGCCATTGTTAATGTCAATAATGCCCGCAAGGTGGTAAACAGTGTCGGCGCCGGCAAATGCTTTTTCAAGACTTCCCGGAGCGGTAACATCACCGTAAACCTTTTCGCAATCGAGCCCATCAAATTGCTTTAAATCTCTTCTTATAAGGATTCTTACTCTTTCGCCTTTTTCGAGCAATTTTAAGAGTAACGCATAGCCGATGTGTCCCGACGCGCCGGTTATAACGCTGAGTGGTTTTTGCATTAGAATGCTCCTTTTTTCGTGATTTCTACCATTATAACATAAGCGATGATATTTCACAACAAATAAAATATTGCATTTGTATTATTTTGTGTGTATAATTATAATAGAAATATTTTATGGAGGTAATTTTATGAGAGCCGATACTTATGCATTTGCCTGTATAGCGGTAGTCGCAGCGTGCGTTGCAGTAGTTGCGGGTATGTTTGTAATGAAAGGGCTTTGCGGAATTTCGCCGCTTGTGCTGGCGCTTTTGCTCTGCGCCGCAGGAATATTCGGCTTTGTCAAAAACCTGCCTAAAGATAAAAGGGATAATAAAAAGGCAAAAAAAGCAAGAAAATCCAAAAAGGCAAAAAAACAAGAGGTCGAGGAAATCGCCGAATAAAAGTTGATAAAAACATAAGGACTGAAAGAGTTTCACTTCTCTTTCAGTCTCAGCGTGTAGAAAAAACTTTTTCTACACGCTGAGCAGATGTTGAAAGAGTGAGATGAAATCCGCCAACTGAAACGCTGAGGCGTATGTAGATACTCCAAGTTT
>CADBNM010000039.1 GCA_902796055.1 Oscillospiraceae bacterium | reverse complement strand
TTTTAACGCAAAGATTTAAATAACTCTACTAAATCACATAAATAATAACAGTCTGCACGATTTTAGCCACTTTTTCGACAGTCTGAATCGGCGTTTCGTTTGAAACGCCGATTTTTCTTGACAACGGTATAAAAAAGGAATAATATTGTTTTTAGCAAAGTAAAGGAGTTGGCGTAATGGGTGAATTGCTATTTACGCTTGTGCGCGTGAAATGCTACACATTTGTTGCTGAAACTTTATTTTCTGCTATTTCACTAATAGAGAAAAAGAAAAATAAAGATTAATCTGCATTTCTTTAACCGTTCACGCTTTTAGGCGAGAACAATAATATCTTTTTTAAAAAAATGACTATCCGCTCGGGATAGCCGTTTTTTCTTAGTCTATTTGCTTTTTTAAATCTCTGCGGGCGTATATTACTCGCATTACGGTGACTATTTTCTCTTTTTCATCGACTGTATAAAACATTAAATAGTTTTTAACAATTACTTTTCTGTATTCCGTTTCAAGCGGTTTTAAGGGTGAATAGACTTGATGCGAATACGGAAACTGCCTTAAACTTTCCGCCGCCGAAATAAAATCTTCTGCGAGATTTTCAGCCGCTTGCCGTTTTTTTAACTCGCCCGAAATATATTTTATTATTTCGAGCAAATCGTCCTTTGCCATCGGCAAAAATTCAAACTTATACATTTGCCGCTCCTTTGAGTTCGCTCAAAACTTCTTTTGCCGAAAAACGCTTATTTGTAAGTTTTGCTTCTTTCTCGGCTTCTTTTAATTTAAAATATATTTCGCTTTCAAACTGCATATTTTCATAAGCATCCATACTCAAAACGACCATATCGCCAAAGCCGTTTTTAGTTAAAAAGACGGGCTTTCCCGTTTCGTGAACGGTCTTTGAAATATCTGCAAAATTGTTTCTTAAATCCGAAACAGGTCTTATAGCATTATTCATTTTTATCACCTCATCATTATTTTAGCATAATTATGCTAAAATATCAAGATTGCTTTATTAACAAATTCCTGCAAATTATTTTTCTCATTTATCAACTTCTTTTCACATAATTTTCACATAGGGCGGGTAAGATATAGGCAGTTAAAAAAGGAGGCAACGATTATGAACGAATTACAAAATAATCCTTTAAACCAAAACGAAAATAACGCTACGCCTTCGGGCGCTCAACCTGCAGGACAGGTAAATCCGCCTCAAGCCGCTCCCAAAGAGGAGAAAATTGATTTCAACTCTGCTTTTGACGCTCCGAGAGCGCAGCCGACCTACACTCAGCCCGCTTATTCCCCGCAGCAAAGCGCATACGGCTCACAGCAAAACAAAAATCCTTATTCGGGGTCGGCTCAGGTAAGCTGGAACACTCCGCAGAGCAACTATGCTCCCGCTGCTGCGCAAAGACCCGCACCGCCTAAGAAAAAGAGCAAGGCGGGACTTGCGGTAATTCTGATTATCGCAATCTTTATTACCAGCATTTGCGGCGGCTTTATCGGTTCAAGTATTTCCAAGAAGCTCGGCGGCAGCACAGGCAACGCCGTAGTATACCAAAGCGATACCAAAACAAGCAGCGACACCGACTCGACAGGCACTAAAACAAGCACGAACACGGTTGAGAGCGTTGCAAAGAGCACAGCGGCGTCCGTTGTTGAGGTTACGACCTCTTATGTTCAGACAGGCTCATTCTTCGGCGATTATGTAACCTCGGGCGCAGGCTCAGGCGTAATCATCTCGAAGGAAGGCTACATCGTTACAAACAACCATGTTATTGACGATGCCGAGGAAATCAAAGTCACTCTTAAAAGCGGCAAGGAATACACTGCAAAGCTTGTCGGCACCGACGAAAAAACCGATATCGCAGTGCTCAAAATAGACGCTAAAGACCTCACTCCCGCAACCTTCGGCGACTCGGCGGCTCTTGCGGCGGGCGAAACAATAGTTGTTGTCGGCAACCCCTTGGGTTCACTCGGCGGCTCTGTTACCTCGGGCATTATCTCGGCGACAGACAGAGAAATCGAGATTGACAAGCAGACTATGAATCTTATTCAGATTGACGCAGCCGTTAACCCCGGCAATTCGGGCGGTGCGCTGTTCAATCTCAAGGGCGAGCTTGTAGGCATTGTAAACGCAAAATATTCTTCGGAAGAGGTTGAGGGCTTAGGCTTTGCAATCCCGATTAATACGGCAAAGGCAACGATTGAGGATATTATTGAATACGGCTATGTTAAAGGCAGAGCGCAGCTCGGTATTACAGCTGTTGAAATCTCCGATTTGCAGTCGGCAATGAGCGCAGGCGTAACTGAATTAGGCGTTTATGTATACAGCGTAAACGACGGATCGGGCGCAGACAAAGCAGGACTCAAGCGCGGCGACAGACTTATCAGCATTGACGGCAAGGAGATTTCCTCCTATGCGACACTCTCAAAGATACTCGATAAGCACAGCGTCGGCGATACGGTTAAGCTTGTTTACTCGAGAGACGGCGAGCAGCACACCGTAAATGTAAAGCTCATTGAGTATAAACCCACAAACAACAGCACCGATACCAATAATAGCAGCAATCTTCCGCAAGGAAATTAAAAAAGTATTTCCCCCGGCAAAACCGGGGGATCTTTCTATGCTTAAGAGCAAAAAAACACCGCTGAAGCCGTAAGACTTCAGCGGGCAGCTTGTAGACAAAGTATTTGTCTACAAGCTGGCAGAGGTTGAAAAAGTGAGAAAAAATTTGTCAATCTCTGCGCTGAGCTGTACAACGGTACCGCAAGCAGAGATTGGCAAAAGCACAAGGGACACCCTAAATAAAGATGTCAGGCTTAAAATTGCATATTTTCGCTATAACCTCGTTAAAAACCCTAACCTCTTTATTGAGGTTGTCCCAACCACGGCGTTTTTAACAACTTGTATAAGGCTTTGGTGTAACAACAGACTTATTCAGAAGTAAAATATGAATTCACTCAAAAAGCCCAATTATCATTTGTCGTGCGGTTTTATCCACTTTGCCAACACTCTGACCGCTGAAGCCGTAAGACTTCAGCGGGTCACTTTTTTGAGCTTTAATATTTATCTGAGCACATCAAAATCAGGCTGCTGCGGCAAATCATAAGCCCATTTATTTGTTTCGGCTTTTACGGAGCGCAAATACTCCGTAAATTCCGAAAACTGATTTTTGCAATACTCGGCGCTGCCGTAATCGCCGCTTTGATAATACATCTTGGTCGCCTGCTTAAGCATATCGCTGTAAAAGCGGTATTCCGAGCTGTCATATCGGTTCTTTTTTATTGCCTGCTTTTCATATTTAATGCAGTTTTCAACATCGCCCTGTTCCCAATACTCCCTTGCTTTGGCGGCATATGCCATAGCAATATCTTTATTACTTTCAAGGATAATATCGGCGCTTTTTTCTTTAACGGAACCCAACTCGCTCTCGGAAAGAATTTCTATTTGCGCAAAGGTATTGTGTTTATATACTATCGCCGCCGCTTCCGGCTTTCTTAAGGTGTAAAGTCCCGAGCTTGTTCCAAGCCATACCGAAAGCACAGCCGCAAAGAAGCAGACTGTAAGCGCCGATATTTTATGCGCTGTTCCGACTTTTATTTCTTTTAGCGTTTTTTCATCGAAAGCGCAGATAATAACAATAAAAACAACGCTTAAAAACTGCAAATTAAATTCGAGCAGCGAATGGAGGAAAACAATCGCTAAAATTATTTTCTTTTGAATCGATATATTCTTATTCATTATCGCTCTAACAAAGGCGATAACAATTAAAATTGCGGGAATAAAGCCTATATCGAGCGCGGGCTGCAAAATATCGTTATGCACAAAGGTGTTGGAATAAACCGCGCTTTGGAAGCTGCCCTGCCTGAAATAATAGCCCATATATCCCAAGCCCATGGGGTGCTTTACGATATATCTTATTGCGTCATAAGCATAAATAAGCCTGCCCTTAAAGGTAGTTGAATTAACGGAAATTGTTAAAAATCTTGCGAAAGCGGCGGTACTCCTGCTCAGGAAATAGTAAACCACTCCCGCCGCAACAAGCAGCACTAAAATAACTCCGAAAGCAACCTTGAGCCGTTTGCTTTTTGAGAAAACCGCTATTGCCGCAAAGCTTAAAAGCAAAGCCGCAAAGGAGGTTCTGCTGCCGCTTAAAAATACGCCTGCCGCAAGCACTGCGAGCATTACGATATCGGGCTTTGTAATTTTGCTCTTAAAGGAAATAATGATTATTCCGATTATCATATAAAGCGCAAAGGTATTGGAATATTGGAAAAAGCCCGCTATTCTGCCGTTTACCGCAAAGAGGTCGGGCGCTATTTTCAAAAATGTAAAAATCGCAGACACAACCGCCATTATTGCGGCGCTTAGCGGAACAAAATATAAAAGTTCTTCCCGCTTTTGCTTTTCGGTGTTGCAAAGAAGCAAAAAGAAAGGCAAAATCGGGAAAAACTTAACAAATCCCAACAGCGCAAAGTACTTATCAACCGCCCAAAAAGCGCTTATAAGCATAAAAAACACAACCGCCGCAATCGCAAGCATTTCGACCGACTTTGAGTAAAAAACACGCTTGCTTTTGAACAGCTTTATAATCAGCGCCACGCTTAAGACCAAGGAAGCGACGGCGCAAAGGCTCTCGTTAAAAAGCCCTGTGCAAAAAGAGCTTACAAACAAGAATATTAATAACGGATTTTCTTTTACTGATTTTATTCTTTGTGCCATAATACTTCCTTTAATTTAAATGGGCAGGGAGTTACCCCTACCCATTTTCACATTATTTAAGTGTAAAGTCAATACTATTTTTTAGTTGTCGCATATTTTGCGCCGCTCCAAGCGGAATAGAAGGTAAGCTTGCCGACGGTTCTGTAGGTTCTGATTCTTACATAATATCTCTTGCCGCCTATAAGCCTTGAAAGCTTCTTGCTTGTTACATTCTTGCCTACCTTCACAGTCTTTGCGCCTGCAAAGTTACTCTTAAGGCTGTACTGAATCTGGTAACCGTTAGTCTGTGTTGCCTGTTTAGCCCATTTAACTGTCAATGATTTCTTTCCGCCTTTAACACTACTGAGTTTTGTGCCTCTGGGAAGAATGTTGAAGGTCTTTGAAACCTTGCCTACAAACGAGCCTTTACCGGTAATGGTTACAACCGCTCTGCCTACGGCTTTATTCCTGCTGTAGGTTACAGTGTAATCAACACCTTTTTTAAGCACATATAAGCCGCTCTTAACAACTATGCCGGGAGTGATGTTTTTGCCGCTGTAGGTTGCAGCTCTGCCTAAGGTTATTGTACACTTTGCAATATTGTTGTTGCTTATGGGAATGTACTTAATAGCGGTTTTGGCATTAACATTTTTCTGCAAGGAATTGAGAAGCGTTCTTACTTTTGCATCCGAAGTAAAGTAGCAAGCCGTGAAGCCCTTAATGGGGTCTGTTGTTATTATTTCTCTGTCGTTAACATCGTCCCAATCCCAATTTTCCTGATAGCCGAAAGCAAAGTTGCCTAATTTTGCAAGTTGGCTGCCTCTTGAGAACACAATTTTCTTAAGAGCGCTGTAATGGAAGGCTCTTTCGCCGATTTCGGTTACGGATTTCGGAATAAAGATTTCCTTCAAACTGTTTGTACCGTAAAACGCTTCGGTATCAATCTTAGTAGCACCCAAAATATTAATGTTGGTGATTTTGGAATTTTCGAAAGACGATGCGGAAATGGTTTTTACTGCCGCCGGAACGGTAGTATTCTGAATAGAAGAATTGTTGAATGCCGCAGGCTCCAATGCTGTCACTTTGTTAAGGCTTACCGAGGTAACATACTTACTGCCGCCGAAAGCGGAATCGCCTATAGTTCTTACAGGTGAAGGAATAGTAATTGATTTTGCCGTAGCACCTGCAGGATAGGTGTGAAGGACTGTTTTATCCTTGTTGTAAAGAATACCGTTTGCGGCAGAATAATTAGCGTTTGAAGCGTTAACATTTATCTTTTTGAGTTTTTGGTCGCCGTAAAACGCGGCGGCAGAAATCTTTTTAACGCTTTCCGGAATTGTAAGGCTTGCCGCTTTAATATTTGCAAGTGATTTATAGCAAATTTCGGTTACGGTTTTCGGAATTGTAACAGAAGTTGCGCCTGAATACATAAGCGCGCGGCTGCCGATTTTGGTTACGGTAAACTGTTCTGAGGCTACCGTGATTTTTTCGGGAATGTTATATGTTGTTTGTTTGTAATCATCGTAATCGGAAACGGTTGCGGTATGATTTTCGCTGTCAAGTTCATAGTAAAGACCGTCTTTTATAAATTTTGACGCATCTATTCTAAAGGCAACTTTAACCTTTCCGGTTTCTTCAACTGTTCCCCACGGATAATCATAATCCTCGGTGTTACCCGCTTCATAGAAGAACCTCATGCTCGGGCTGAAGAAGAAATAGTTTCCATTAACATCAACATCAAAGCACATTAAGTATGCGTCCTTCATAAACCGGTCGTTTGTTGCGGGAGCGTTTACCCAATAATTTTCGTTCTGCTCGGCTACATCTTTATCATAATTTACAAATTTTACATTTGAAATTTTAACCGAGTTTGCGGGAAGTTCCGCATCTTGGTCTTGCTCGTCATCATAATAATAATCATTATAATCTTTGTTAACGCTCATAACCTTAAGCGAATCTGCCGAAGGGAAGGGGTCGCCGTAACTCATATATCCGCCGTTGGGAATAGCGGAAGAATCAATATTAACCGAGTTAATAGCCTCGCCGTTAACTCCGCTTACGCAGAAATCGGTGCGGTCAATTGTTGAGCCTGCGAGTACAAAAACATAGTAGGTCTTGTTCGGGCTCATTTGCTTTGCCAAGGTCTGCCTTGTTTTTTCCTGATTGAAATTGTATTCGCCAACGAACTCGCGTTCACCATCCAAAGAGGTTTCCGTTAACGGTCCAAAACCGTAATACGAAGTGCCTTCTTCAGGGTCTTCATCTTTAACCATAATGTCGGTTTTTGCAACACAACCGCTAAGTTCCCAATCTTCATAATAATACTTTTCTCTTGTGCTGAAAATATAATTATCATAATTGCCGGGAGTGAATTTATAAACCGCAAAACCGTCAATATTATAAATATTATTTGTTCTTAATTCGGGTGCGGATAAATAAATAACTTTTGCGGTGGCGTTAAAATCTTCGCCGTAATCTTCCTCGACGCAGAAGTTATACTTTATGCCTTGGTCGAGATTGAATACTTTGTACTGCTTAGTGCATTTATCGTTGCTTACGGAATAAACATCCCAAACAGTTTCATCATAATCCCAATAGGTATCATAATAATCCGCCCATATGCTCAAATAAGGAGCGCCGTAATAGTCGCCTTCGGCTTCTTCAACATCTAAAGCAACGATGAAAAGACCGGAGCGGGTAGGCGTGAAACTGAAAGAATAATCTTCTGCATTAAGTTTAACTGTTTCGTTCTCTTCTACCGAGCCTGCAGCAAAAGTTGTTAATGCGCCGGCAAAAATGCCGAAAAGCATTATAACTGCAAGAAACACAGATAATGGTTTTCTAAGATTTTTCATAATATCTCCTTTTAAACTTATAGATATTTTTAAAAACAGCAAAAAGAGGTCAAATTAACCTCTTTTAACTATTTTTTTATTACTTTTTTCGGGTCCTTTACAAGCAGGGTGATAAACCACGCAATAAGACCTATTACTACTACGCAAAGTCCGAGTACTGCGTCGTTAAACACATCTGCAAGGGGTTGAGTGAAATAATCGGCTTTGAGCTCGGCATATTCAAACACAAAATCCATAAGCCACATAAGCGAAGCTCCCCAATAAATGAGAGAAAGTGTGCCGAGCTTATATTCTTTTCTTTTGTCCTTAAGATACCAAACAACGCTTGCGATTATTGCCGCAATAACAGTGATAAGTAAAGTCATTTTCTCCTCCTGTTATTCTGCCAAGCCCATAGCCGCTTTTGCTTTTTTAACTTTTATATCGACAAATGCGCAAATGCCTGCCCAGAATACCGTAACCGTAACAGCCATTGATACGCCGACAGTCATCATTTCGTGCAGCATCTCCGCTGTGCTCTCGGGCGTTGCCATAGCCGTTAAGAACGGTGGAAAAGGCACAACCTCTCCGTGCCAAAAATGCTCGAACGCCAAAAGGAGCACGCCGCCCCACAGCAAAGCCATAAGCCAAGAGAGTTTTCTTGACCAAGCCGCTTTGTTTTCGTCTTTTTCGATTTTCTTGCCGTTTTCGAGTTTAACGGACGGGGTTTCAAGTTTCTTTTCTCTTCTTTTTACTACTGCGTAAGCCGCGGTAACAACAACCGCTTCGGCAGCAGGAACTATAAAACAAGCCATATTAACCTCCTATAATAATATAGTGATTATATTATACATTATGTATTGCGTTTTTGCAAGTAAACAATGAGCCCGTTATTTTGTGTAAATTCACGAATAACGCCCTGTTTTTTGCTTGTGCCTAAGCCAAAAAAAGACAAACTCTCCGATTTGTATAATAGTGTTGTCAGAGGACGAAAAGTGAGCTAAAAGCCGCTGAAACTGCAAGGTTTCAGCGGTTTGACTTACTATTTTGATTTGCGCTCTTTTGCTATTGAATAATTTACACGAAACTTAAAAAACGGCAAAAATCATATAATAATTATAGTCTGCACGGTTTTAGCCACTTTTTCCGTCCTCTGATTCTTCGTTTTGATGTTTGTGGATATTATTTATATCCTCGGTGGTTCCGCCGCCGTCGTCATCCTCCGCGCGGAACTCGCCTTTTTCGGCAAGTCTCAGGAAAGCCTCGACAACATCATCGCAGTCGCTC
>CADBNM010000038.1 GCA_902796055.1 Oscillospiraceae bacterium | reverse complement strand
GAAATAATCGAAAAAGAATTAGGTGGCAGACCTTTTCTGTTTTTACCGCATATATATGAAGCGGAACGCTCGATAGCTGCAAAAATGAAAATGTTTTGCGAATATCCTCCCGAGAGGATTGAAATAAGCGAAGAGCTTATAGTTTTTGCGCAGAACACATTAAAAATAGAATTTGAGAGCAAACAGGCGCTCGCAATAAAAACTGCGCTTGAAAAAGGCTTGCTTATTTTAACAGGCGGTCCCGGCACAGGTAAAACCACAACTTTAAAAGGCATAATCAGCCTTATGGAACAGCGAGGACTAAATATTGCGCTTGCCGCTCCTACAGGCAGAGCCGCCAAGAGAATAACGGAAATCACGGGTATTGAGGCGCAGACTATTCACAGGCTTTTAGGCGCTCAGTATTCGGATAGAAGCAAAATGCTTTTCCAGAAAAACGAGCGAGACCCGCTTGATATTGACGCAATAATTATTGACGAGGTATCAATGGTTGATGTCACCGTTTTTGCTGCGCTTTTGCAAGCCTTACCGCTTGGTTGCCGCATAGTTTTGGTAGGCGACTTTGACCAGCTTCCTCCTGTAGGCGCGGGCAATATTTTGCAGGATATTATTTCTTGGGGCAGGATAGATATTATCAAGCTCACCGAAATTTTCAGGCAGTCGCTCAAAAGCGATATTATCATCAACGCTCATAAAATAGTAAAAGGTGAAAAGCCTGACCTGAATAAAAACGATAACGACTTTTTCTTTATGTATGAGGATGATAAAGCCGCAGCGGCGCAAACTGTAGCAGACCTTGTAACAAGGCGGCTTCCGAAGGCGTATAACTTAAATCCCGTTAAGGATATTCAGGTGCTTTGCGCCTCGCATTTGGGCGAGGTCGGAACGCTTAATCTAAATATAATTCTACAGTCAATTCTAAATGGCGACGATAAAAAGAAAAAGTCAATTAAGCGAAACGGCTTTGTGCTTCGCGAGGGCGATAAGGTAATGCAAATTCGCAATAATTATGATATACCTTTCGAGTCCATTGGCGACAACAACGCGGGCGCAGGTGTGTTCAACGGCGATATAGGCACGCTCAAAACAATTGATTTTAGAAACAGCGTGGCGGAGGTTGTTTTTGATGATAAAATCGCGCTTTATCCTATTGAAAGCACCACCGATTTGGAGTTAGCTTATGCTGTCACCGTGCATAAAAGTCAGGGCAGTGAGTTTACAGCGGTCGTAATGCCCGTTTTGGCGGTGCCAAAGCCCTTAAAATACAGGAATTTGCTTTATACCGCCGTTACGAGAGCAAAAAAGCTTTTAGTCACGGTTGGTTCCGATGCCGAGCTTAAAGAAATGATAGATAACGATAAAAAAGCGCGCAGATTTTCAGCGCTCAAGTATTTTTTAGATGAAGAATAAGCTTTTGGAAAAAATTTATTATTATATTTTCCCGAAAAAGTGTATGAGCTGTGGCAAAGTCATTGATATGAACAGTATTTATTGCGATGACTGTCAGCCGAAAATGCCTTATATAACAGGGGAGAGGTGTGCGTTTTGCGGTGAGAGCAAGGCTGATTGCTCGTGCAAGAAGCATAAGCATAATTATTCAAGTATAATTGCGCCTTTTTATTATGAGGGCGGCGCAAGAAACGCACTTTTGAAGCTCAAAAAATACCCCGTTTATGCCGAAGGTTTAGCCGATGAATGTGTGGCGGTTATAGAAGAATGTTATTCGGATATAAATTTTGATTTAATAACCTGCGTGCCGTTAAATAAGCGCAGAAAACGCCTTAACGGCTTCAATCAATCCGAGATTTTAGCAAAGAAAATAGCCGAGAAAACGGGCGTGGAATATTCACCCGTTTTGCTTACGGTTTTTGATGCTAAAAGTCAGCATAAACTAAAAAGTATATTCAGGGCTGGAAATGTCAGGGGTATTTATGATAAAATAAAAGATAGATCGGTAGAGGGCAAAACCGTTTTGCTCGTGGACGATATAAAAACCTCGGGCGCAACGCTTAATGAGTGTGCGCTGATTCTGAGGCTTTATGATGCCGAGGAAGTCTTTGCGGTGGCGGGCGCTGTCGCAAGGGGAAAGGATATGTAGTGGATTTAGGAATTGATTTAGGCACAAGCGAAATAAAAATATATGCCGACGGTAAGGGCGTTGTGCTCTGCGAGCCGAATGTCGTTGCGGTTGACGCTTCCGAGGGTAATGTTATAGCTTACGGTAAGCGCGCAAGACGAATGATAGGCAGAAATCCGGAGTCAATCAAGGTTGTGCGCCCCGTTGAGCACGGTGTTGTAGCGGGTTACGACTATTGCGAGTATATGCTCAAAAAAATGATTCAAAAGGTGTGCGGCAATACTATGATTAAACCGAAAATTGTTGTTGCAATTCCTTCGATTTTAACCAATGTTGACCGCATAACGATTTTTGACGCCGTTATGAGCTCGGGCGCAAGAAAGGTTTGCCTTGTTGAAAAGCCTCTGCTCGCCTCATACGGAGCAGGCATTGAATTCGGTGCGAAAAGGGGCAGCGTTATTATTGATATCGGAGGCGGTACTATGGATACTGCCGTCGTAACATACGGAGGACTTGCACTTCACGATGCGCTTAAAATTGGCGGCATAGATATTGATGAAGCTATAATTAAATATGTTTACGATAAGTATAATATCAAAATAGGCGAACGAACCGCAGAGGATGTTAAAAAAGAAATCGGCACTGCCGTATTGCCCGAAATAGAGGTAACAATGGCGGCTAAGGGACTTAATATTAACACGGGGCTTCCCGATGTTGCCGAGCTTACAAATACCGAGATTTACGATGTAATGAAGGATTATTTAAATAAATTCGCTCAGTCTCTCGCGGCAATTTTGGAGCAGACTCCTCCCGAGCTTGTTGCCGATATTTCCCTTGAAGGAATACATATGTGCGGCGGAATGAGTAGGCTTAACGGTATGGGTAAGTTTATTTCGGATTATATCGGAATTCCCGCAAAGCTTGTTCCCGAACCTGAAAACTGCGTTGCAAGGGGAACGGCTGTAGTCTTTGATAACGCCAGAGATTTAAAAGCCTTCGGCTATAAATTCAAAGCATATGAAAACGCCGAACCCGTCGGCGTCGATGAAACGATGTACGACAATAATTTCTAATTTAAAAAGAGCCGCAAGGCTCTTTTTTTGTAGCGCTGCTGTGTCGCCCTCGACACGCCGTTTTTAATTAAGTGTGAATGTGTCGCCCTTCATATTTCATCCGCTTTTGGCGAATTTTATTAAAATGCAACGCCATCATTAATTTCGAATTCATTATTTAAATAAAATATTATTGATTTTAAAGCGCTTTTGTTGTAAAATAGATTTATTAATGTATGATGGAGTAATTATGGGCAATTCTTCTGCCGATAAAGGCAAGCAAAAAGTGCATAATATTAAGCCTAAAAAAGAGAAAAAGCCTTTCACTTTTTTGGCTAAAAGCATTATAACCGTACTTGTATTAATGGCGGTTGAAGGCTGTTTTGTTTTAGCGCTTAACTATGTTGATTATCTCTCGCTCAGATTTGAGTGGGTAGTTGATAAGCTCGAATGGGCGGAGCAATATATCTATAACTTTATGTCCGGTGCAAATAATATTGTGCTCAGTGTGCTTGTTATACTTTTTATCTTTTTCATCAAAGCATATATACCGTTTTTGCCCTTGTCTATAGTCTGCCTTTTAGGCGGCTCGTTCTTCGGCAAATATTGGTGGGTTGCGGTATTCATTAATCTCTTAGGTCTTGCAATGATGTTTTATCTGCGCTTCAACTCGGGCAGAGTAAAAGGCGAAAACTATATGCAAAACCTTATTCGGCGGAACAAGTATATGCGCTTTTTGCTCGATGATAACGGTATCAGCTCTTATACTTTGCTTGCTGTCTTCCGCTTTTTCCCCTGCTTTCCGCTTAACTTTGTTTCAAGGCTTTACGGTGCGAATAAAGACTGTAAGTTCAGCATATATATGCTCATTTCCGTTTTAGCGGTAGCCCCGAGGGTGTATGTTTATACTCGGATGGGTAAGGAATTGTTCAATCCCTTCTCAAAAACCTTTATTATTCTTTTGATGTTCTTTGCGGGCTTCAGCGGTCTCGGAATATTTATTGCTAATACGGTAATATATATTAAACGCAAGAAAGAGGTAAACAAAAAGCTTCAAGCCGATTTGGAGCTTCAGTTAGAGGCGGAAGCTGTATTTGATGACGATTTGGATTATTCCGAGCAGCCTCAAGCTGCAGCAGATGAGCCTGAAATCGTAAGCGAAGAGCCTCAAAAAGATGTAAAAGAATCGGCTAAAGAAAAATATGTTCCCGTATTTGACAGTGAGGTTTCACCCGAAGCACAAATACAAAAACATGAAAAAACCGGCAGTAAAAAAATCAGCAATGATATTGAAAATTTAAGAAATATTTTTCACAGAAATTTATAGGAGGACATATGACTCTTTTAGAAATGAAACAAGCCGTTAAGAACGGCAGATATGATGAAAGCTTTGCTTATTTATACGGTGAGCAGGAAATTTTGTCTGCAAGAGACAGATACTTGAGCGTTATAGACGAATTCGCTGACTTTTTCGGCTATTCGGACGGTGAGTTTTACGCTTTTTCCGCTCCGGGCAGAACGGAACTTTGCGGCAACCATACCGACCATAATTTCGGCAAGGTGCTTGCGGGCGCGGTAAATATTGATGTTATAGGCATCGTCTGCAAAACCGAGTCGGACAAAATCCGCGTAAAATCAAGAGGTCACAATGTTAATGAGATTAACATAAATGAGCTTGAGCCCGTTAAGAGTGAGGAAGGTAATTCTAATTCGATTTTAAGAGGAATGACTGCAAGAATCAAAGAGCTTGGCTACGGTATCGGCACCTTTGACGCCTACACTGTGTCGAATGTTCCCGCAGGCTCGGGACTTTCCTCGTCGGCGGCTTTTGAGTGCCTTTTAGGCTGTATTCAAAGCGAACTTTACGGCGGAGGTAAAATTAATAATGTTGAGCTTGCAAAAATTTCTCAGTATGCAGAAAATGTTTTCTTCGGCAAGCCCTGCGGACTTATGGATCAGCTAACGATTGCTACAGGCAGTGCGGTTAAATTTGATTTTAAGGATATCAACAATCCCGAAATCGAAAAGCTTGATTATGATTTCAGAAAAAGCGGCTATGCGCTTTGCATTACAAATACAGGCGGCTCTCACGCCGATTTAACCGATGATTATGCCGCTGTACGCACCGAAATGGAGGCGGTTGCTTCCTTCTTCGGCAAAAAGGTGCTCAGGGAAGTTGCAAAGGATGATGTTGTTAAAAACATCGCGAAAATAAGAAAAAAGCTTGGCGATAGGGCAGTGCTTCGCGCTATGCACTTTTACGGTGAAAACGAAAAGGTTGAAGCGGCTGCTGCAGCTCTCAAAAACAATGATTTTCAAGCGTTTCTCGATTGCATAAACGATTCGGGCAATTCATCTTATAAATACAACCAAAATGTTTTCAGCTCCAAAAATCCGGCAGAGCAGGGCATTTCTCTTGGACTTAACATTTCCGAAAGAATACTCGGAAAGCAGGGCGCTCACAGAGTTCACGGCGGCGGCTTTGCAGGCACCGTTCAGGCGTTTGTTCCCGATGAAAAGCTCTCCGAATATAAATCTGCCATGGAAGCTGTTTTCGGCAAGGACAGCTGTTCGGTACTTACCATCAGACCTTGCGGTCCGATAAAGCTTGTACCTACGCAGTCTTAAGTGAAATTCGGCTTTAATATGCTTTGTCAATGAAAACCGATTTAAATTCATTGTCACAAGTTTGGATATTAATAATTAGGGGGAAGTAAAAATGCTTTCGGCAAATATGCTTAATTTGTTAAAGCTCGGCATTTTCGAGGATTTTATGACTCACGGTCATCCGTGGGGCTGGGCTGATACTTTAGTTTTAACCTTTGCAGGCTTTTTAATTGTGTTTATCGTGCTTTTGCTGCTTATTATCGTTTTCACAATATTCGGTAAGATAATGCAAAAGGCAAACACTAAAAGGCCCGAAGAAGCTCCTGCTGCAAAACCTGCTCAGGTGGCGGACGGCGAGGTTGATGATGAAACCGCAGCCGTAATTACTGCCGCAATAACTCAGGCGAGCGGCGGCAAGAAGTTTATTATTAAGGAAATTAAGGAGGCGAAGGAATAATGATTCAATTTATTGACGCACTCAAAAACATTGCCTTTGACTCCGGTATCGCCCAATTCTTTATGGGGTCTTGGCAAAACTTTATTATGATTATCGTTGCCTGCTTCCTGTTGTGGCTCGGCATAAAAAAAGGCTTTGAGCCTTTGCTTATGGTACCCATCGCTTTCGGTATGCTTCTCGCAAACCTTCCCGGTGCAAATTTGGCAGTGCATTATCACAATATACCCGAGTTTATTCAGCTTATTAAGGGGCAGCTTGTTGACCCCGTAACGCACCAAAAGCTGACTGCAGGACTGCTCGATTGGCTGTATCTCGGCGTAAAAGCAGGCATTTATCCGCCGCTTATTTTCCTTGGTATAGGCGCTATGACCGATTTCAGCCCGCTTATTGCAAGACCCTCGAGCTTTATTTTGGGCGCGGCGGCGCAGCTTGGCATTTTCGGAGCATTTCTGCTTGCCATTGTTTTGGGCTTCAACCCGAGAGCAGCAGGTTCCATCGGAATTATCGGCGGTGCAGACGGTCCTACGGCTATATTAACTACATCTATTTTATATCCCGAACTCTTAGGACCTATTGCGGTTGCCGCATATTCGTATATGGCGCTTGTGCCCGTAATTCAGCCGCCCATTATGAAGGCGCTCACAACCAAAAAAGAGCGCGCGGTTGTTATGGAGACGCTTCGTCCCGTAAGCAAGAAAGAGAAGATTTTGTTCCCGATTATGGTAACTATCGTCGTTTCTCTTATTTTGCCCTCTGCAGGCGTTCTTGTAGGTTGTTTAATGCTCGGTAATTTGCTTAAAGAAACAGGCGTTACCGAAAGGCTTTCAAAAATGGCGCAGAACGAGCTTTGCAATATCGTAACCTTAATGCTCGGTCTTTCCGTAGGTGCTACAACCAACGGTCAAACCTTCTTAACCGTGGGAACATTAAAAATAGTCGTTTTGGGACTTATTGCGTTCTCGTTAGGTACCGCAGGCGGTGTGCTCTTCGGTAAGATTATGTATGTTGCAACTAAAGGCAAGGTTAATCCGCTTATCGGCTCTGCGGGCGTTTCGGCTGTTCCTATGGCGGCGCGCGTAAGCCAAAAGGTAGGTCAGGAGGAAAATCCCTCCAACTTCCTGCTTATG
>CADBNM010000037.1 GCA_902796055.1 Oscillospiraceae bacterium | reverse complement strand
CCACAAAAAAATAAGTGTGTTCATAACAAATCCGTTATGAACACACTTACTGGTGGGAGAGGGTGGATTCGAACCACCGAAGGCAATAACCGACAGATTTACAGTCTGTTCCCTTTGGCCACTCGGGAACTCTCCCTTATTATGGAGCTGGTGAACGGACTTGAACCCCTGACCTGCTGATTACAAATCAGCTGCTCTACCAACTGAGCTACACCAGCGTTTTTATTTTAATGCTAAAATAACGCTCAAATAATATAACACATAAATATTTTTTAGTCAATACTTTTTTAAAAAATATTTATATCTGTATCATTATCTATTTCTTACCTACAAACACCTTTTCAAAATCGTGGCAATTCTGCTCAAGTTCCTTTACAAGCTTAGTGTCAAGCTTTGCTTTTCCCGAGTCAACAAGCGCCATATTTTCTTTAAGCTTTGCCGAATTTTCACACAGCTTATCAAAAATCACTATAATTACCATATATTCGTCCGCAGTACACGCTTTATCGGTAGCCGCTTTCATATCAATAATATCGATTAACGAATCCTTTAAATCGTTTGCCGCAACATCATAATGCTTTTCAAGCACTTCAAGCTCGCTATCTATATACAAAATCTTATTATACGCTTCGGCAAGCGGCTCGTTATTCAAAAAATTCTTATTCGTTCTGTAATCCGAACAAGCACAAATGCCGAAAACAATAACAAGCGGTAATAACAGACATATAGTCTTTTTCATAATAACCTCCTTTAGGCTCTCATTAACCGAAGTCTTATTAAATTGTAACATAAATTTAAACAATTATCAATCTGTCTTGAATATTTTTAACACTTATTCTATAATGGTTAGTAGGATTAATAATTAATACTCAATATGTTTATTTCAACAAAATATTATCAACATATTTTCGGGAGATAAAATGAAAAAGCGAAACAAAAAAATCAGACAAAGTTTTAATGACCCGCAAAAAGGCTTCGACAGTACGGCAAAGCGCATAATTACCGTAGCTATAGTTATAATCTTAGTGGTTATGGCGGGCACTTACTTTTTTATCGAATACAAATACGGCTCATTTACAAATATGTTTATAGGTGAAACCACTACTACAACTCAAAAGCAAACAAGCGAAAAAATAGAAATCATACCCGTTGACGGTAAAAGAGATTACCTGATTGCAGTAACCTCGCCGGGTGAAAATGAATTATACAATGTGTTTATGGTTTGCGTAAATATGACGGACAAAAAAGCGTATTTCACTTCTGTTCCCGTATTTACCAAGGATTCGAGCCTTAAAACACTGGCTCAACAGTATGAAATCGGCGGCGCAGCGCAGCTTGAATATGCGCTTGAAAGAATGTTCTCGGTTGATTTTGACGGGTATTTCTGCGCCACTCAAAACGGATATAAATTTATGCTTACGGAGCTTGGGACAGGCATTGCATACGATGTGCCGGAGGATTTGCAGTTTTCCACTACCGATTACACCTTAGCTTTAAACGCAGGTAAACAGGAGCTTAAATTTGACACCTTCGTTAAGCTGATGCGTTATACCGGCTGGGGCGGCGGTTCGGCAAACACATATAAGGTTCAAGCCGACTTATTAAAAGAGCTGTTTAACCAATACTGCAAGCCTAATTTTGTGACAAGGGATGTCGAAAAATACTCATATATGATGAGTTACATCAAAAGCGACATTTCCTCGGAGGATTACATTAATGACTTAAATACGGTTGAATACATAGCCGCAAGCAAATTTAGCGCTACCCTCATAGTTCCCGAGGGAAGCTTTAGCGGCAGCGGTGATGACGAAACCTTTAAATACTCTCAAGCGGGAATAAATAAGATAAAAACCGCTTTCAATCTCACTGAAAAGGAAGACGAATGAGAACCGAATTTAAAGACAACAAAGTAATAATATACGACGCACGCTGTACCGACGCTTCGCTCATTTTTGACTGCGGACAGGCTTTTCGCTTTGACAAAGACGACGACGGCGCTTGGTGCGGCACGGCTTTCGGCAAATACATAAGAGTTTATCAGGACGGCGAAAAGACCGTTATTGACGGCGCTGCCAAAGAAGATTTTGAAAGCATTTGGTTCGATTACTTCGATTTCGGCAGGGACTACGATAAAATATTGACCTCCTTTAAAGGAGACAGTCTGCTTGAAAAGGCTGCTGCCGAAAACTACGGAATCAGAGTTTTAAAGCAAGAAAAGTGGGAAACGCTTTGCTCCTTTATTATAAGCCAAAACAACAATATTCCGAGAATTAAAGGGATAATAAAAAGGCTGTGCGAGAACTTCGGCGATAAAACGGGAGAGGATTATACTTTTCCTTCGGCAGAGGTTATCGCAGCGCTTGAAGCGGAGGATTTGGCGCCGCTAAGAGCAGGATTTAGGAACAAATACATTCTCGACGCCGCAAAAAAAGTCGCCTCAGGCGAGGTTGACCTTGAAAAAATCGAGAGCCTCTCGACCGAGGACGCAGAAAAAGAATTGATGAAAATAAAAGGCGTAGGCACAAAGGTGGCACAGTGCGTTCTGCTCTTTGCCTACGGCAGAGAGGACGCTTTCCCCATTGATGTTTGGGTCAAGCGGGTTATGACGCTTTATCCCGACGGTTTACCCGAAAATGTTTTAAAAAACCGCGGCATAGCTCAGCAGTATCTTTTCCACTACATAAGAAATCACCCCGAAATTGCGGAAAATATTTAGTGAACATTACTATTGTAATAAAGTTATATATATTATATAATTAACTTGATTTAATAAAACTAAGGAGACTTATTATGCCACTTGTAACCACAAAAGAAATGTTTAAAAAGGCTTATGAAGGCGGCTATGCTATCGGCGCTTTCAACATCAATAACATGGAGATTATTCAGGGAATTACCAGAGCTGCGAAGAAGCTCAACGCTCCCGTTATTCTTCAGTGCTCCGCAGGCGCAAGGAAGTACGCTTCGCACGATTACCTTGTTGCCATGGTAAAGGCGGCGGCTGAGGAAACAGGACTTCCGATTGCGCTTCACCTTGACCACGGCCCTGATTTTGAAACCTGCAAATCCTGCATTGACGGCGGCTTCACTTCCGTTATGATCGACGGTTCTTCTCTCCCCTACGAAGAGAACATCGCGCTCACGAAGAAGGTTGTTGACTATGCTCATGCTCACGGCGTTACGGTTGAGGGCGAGCTCGGCACGCTTGCAGGCGTTGAAGACGAGGTAGATGTTTCCGCCGAGGACGCTTCCTACACAAAGCCCGAGCAGGTTGAAGATTTTGTTACCCGCACAGGCGTTGACTCATTAGCGATTGCTATAGGCACCTCTCACGGCGCATACAAGTTCAAGCCCGGTCAAAAGCCGCAGTTGAGATTTGACATTCTCGAAGAGGTTGAAAAGAGACTCCCCGGCTTCCCGATAGTGCTTCACGGCGCTTCAAGCGTTAACCAGGACCACATTAAAATTATCAACGAATTCGGCGGCGAAATGCCCGACGCTATCGGTATCCCCGAGGATATGCTTAGAAAAGCGGCTTCAATGGCGGTTTGCAAGGTTAATGTTGACTCCGATATCCGTATCGCTATGACAGCGGCTATCCGCAAGCACTTCTCGGAAAACCCGACTCACTTCGACCCGAGGCAGTATCTCACTCCTGCGAGAAACCTTATCGAAGAGGTTGTTGAGCATAAAATTGATGTTGTATTCGGCTCGACAAATGCAGCGAAGTAGGAAAAGCGTGAACGCTTTTTAATGAAATTTGCCTTCGGCAAATGAAATCTCACTTCGTGAGATGAAATCGGCAAATGCGATGAAATACGCACATTTTGTGCGGATAAAGGGCGGGACACACCCGCACCTGATTAGAATTAAGGCAGGCGTGACGCCTGCCTTTCTTGTGCTTTAGCGCATATAAGAACATGCCTCAAGCGGCAGAACCTTGGCGGTCGAGGCTTTGCCCCTCGGCTAAATAACCTCACCCACTAACGAAATTAAAATTTCGAGTGGGTTCCCGAGAACCTTGGCGTTCGCGGTTTCACCGCTCGGCTAACGAGCACGGCTCAGCCGTGCATATCGACAAACTGATACCTCGCAATGCGAGGTATCGCAAAAAGTTCACAAAAGTGAACTCGCAAGTAGTATAACCGGTTGAATGCGGTTAATTTTAAGTTTTATCGTAATGCGATAGTGGATTGATAATAGTTTACTTTAGTAAACTCCAACCGTTTGCACCCTCGCATTACGAGGGTTGGCAAAAAAGTTTCCATTTAGAAACTTTTTCTACTAAAATGCCGACAATGGTTCTAAGCACACAACTTAAATAGCGATGTTGCGTTTTTGCAACATCGCTGTTTTTTACCAATCTATATCGTTATATGGCGTATCTTCAAATCCTTCTTCCTGCAAGCGTTTGACCATTTTATCAAGTTTTCCTTTCCACATACTCTTAAACCAAAGGGTATCGCCAAACCATTTTACAATAGTCGGGCTTATCGCATAGTAAAGCGCAATAAACAGTCTGCCGTACCAAGTTAGCGCAAGTGAATAATCGCGGTATCTTCTTAAAGTCCAAACCTGCGGGCAGTCATACGAGCCATAGACAGAAGTCGCAACATAGCAACCGCCGGAAGAAACAGATGTTGAGTTTGAACTAACTCTATTAGGTGAAGTAGATGATGGTGTGTTTAGAATATCCATCGTATCGGAACTAACTATAGCATCCGGATACTTTGCTTGATATTGCCTGATTTTTAATAAGTATTCGTTTTTTAATTGAGGATAATCGTATGCTACTATAGCCAATATTGCAACTATTGATTCTCCGGAGTTTACCCCATCATAATAGCAATCAATATTACGACCGAAACACTCATCCATTTTTGTTATTAGCGAATTGTAGAATTCTTCACCAATATCACTTCGATACATATTCATTACCTTGTAATACAGATTAGGATTCAAACCAATGCCTGAAAAACTAAGAGTGGCACCAATATAGTTGTCTTGTTGACTTATATCAACATTCTTTTTTATGTATTTTACGCACCGTCCCCAACTACGATAAATACTTTTTAATTCTATAGATATCTCGACTAAAAGAGCAGTATCGATATTGGCTGCCGGCTTATTTTTTATTGATTTTATGGTTTGACTGACAGTAGATACATACTTTGCAATGTCGTTGTCAGGGTTTATCAATAGTATTTCTTCACACTTGTTACTGATGAGATCCCTGTCTAAATCAGAATGTGTATTTAATAACTCTATGAGCCGCTTTTCTAAGTTTTTTTCTTTTCTTGATTCGTCGATTGTAATATTACCTTTGTGTTCAACAACAATTTTATCCTGCATAACTTTTGTTCCGCAGTAATTGCAAAAACCAAATTCTCTGCTATCATCAAGTTCAATGTCTGCTCCGCAACCAGGGCATTTTATTGCTACCATTCCCATAAAATTATCTCCTTGTCGTTTATTTAATCTAATTTTACTGCAATTTGCGGTAAAAGTCAATACAAC
The DNA here is from genome assembly GCA_902796055.1 of Oscillospiraceae bacterium. Lineage (GTDB taxonomy): Bacteria > Bacillota > Clostridia > Oscillospirales > Acutalibacteraceae > RUG714. Next base: position 16,449 of record CADBNM010000037.1, on the reverse strand, counting down.
AATATGCAGTATCATATAATAATATCGGTGATTATATGAAATACAGAAGAATCCGAGATTTAAGAGAGGACGCCGACTTAACGCAAAAGCAGGTGGCGGAAATTCTGCACTGCTCACAACAGGTATATTCCAATTATGAATTGGGACAGCGAGACATCCCTACCGCTGTTTTAATTCGGCTCGCTAAATATTATAATACTTCAACAGATTATATATTAGGACTGACGGATATTAAGCATATATAAAATTTCAAATCATAAAAAACACCCTGCTTCCTTTTTCGGGAAACAGGGTTGTTTTTGTCATTTTATCACTTTAATAAGCTCTTATAAAGCTTAATGTATTCATTTGCGGATTTCGACCAGGTGTTGTCGCTTTCCATAGCGCGCTTAACGAGGATTTCCCAGCCCTCGGCATAGTAGCCTGCGATTGCTCTTCTGATTGTATAGAGCATTTCGTGGGCATTGTAGTTTTTGAAGGTAAATCCGTTGCCGAAGCCGTCGCCGCTATCCTTAACGGAATCGCGCAGTCCGCCTGTTTCTCTTACTATCGGCACTGTGCCGTACCTGAGAGCAAGCATTTGCGAAAGTCCGCAGGGCTCGGATTTAGAGGGCATCAAGAACATATCCGCACCCGCATAAATTCTTCTTGAAAGCGGCGGGATAAAGCCGATTGTTACCGCGCATTTTTCGGGATATTTGGACTGAATATAGCGGAAGAAATCTTCATATTCCGCATCGCCCGAGCCGAGAACCACAACCTGCACATCCTCTGTTGCAAGCAGCTCTTCAAGCACCGCTTTTACAAGGTCAAGCCCCTTATGCGAAACGAGGCGGGACACAAGACCGATAAGCGGAACATCCTTTTCGGGAAGTCCCATTTCCCTTTGCAGCGCTTTTTTGCAAGCCGCCTTACCGTCCTTAAAGGTATCGGAATTATAATTCTTCTCGATATTTTCATCGGTTTCGGGGTTGTAATTCTCATAATCAATACCGTTTAAAATACCGCTTAATTTATATGAGCGCTGTTTTAAAATAGTATCAAGACCATGAGAATACCAAGGGTCAAGGATTTCATTGGCATAGGAATTTGAAACGGTAGTAACCGCGTCAGCAGTTTCAATTGCGCCCTTCATAAAGTTAACGCAGCCGTCATACTCGACAATAGATTTGTTGTATTCGTCAACGCCTACAATATCTCCGAGAATTTCCATGCCGTACTGTCCCTGATACTGAATATTGTGAATGGTAAATACGGTTTTCGAGCCCCAGAATTTCTCTTTTTGCGCATAGTAAAGAGAATAGTAAACGGGGACTAATGCGCTCTGCCAGTCGTTGCAGTGAATAATGTCGGGCTTAAAATCAATGTGTTCGAGCATTTCAAGCACTGCTCTTGAGAAAAATGCAAAACGCTCCGCATCGTCATAATAACCGTAAAGATTATCGCGCTTAAAGTAATACTCATTATCAATGAAATAATAGATTACTCCGCCGATATGAGCCTCGAAAATTCCGCAATACTGCATTCTCCACGATACGGGAACGGGGAAATTGCACAGATATTTCATTTTAGAGCGCATTTCATCGCTTATTTTTGCATAAAGAGGCATAACAACCCTTGTGCCTACAAGCCTTTTGCGAAGCGCAAAGGGCAGCGAGCCCGCAACATCCGCAAGTCCGCCGGAGGCGACAAACGGCAAAGCCTCACTTGCTACATATAATACTTTCATAGTTTTCTCCTTAGGGCGCCCGCCAATGAACCGCTAAACGGTCGGCGAGTGCATCAGATAATTGTTTTCTTGCCTATGTAAATCGGATATGAATCGGCGCCGATTAAGCGCTGATTGGGTTTGATAACAACATCCTTATCCAAAATCGCGTTTTCAAGCTCGGCATTTTCACCGATAAAGGTGTTGTGCATAATAATGCAGTTTTTAACCTTTGCGCCCTTTGATACGGTTACATTTCTGAAGATAATGCAGTTTTCAACCTCTCCTTCAATGTCGCAGCCATCGGCAGCCAAAAGGTTCTTCGCTGTATTTTCAAGTCCGTAACGGGTAGGCATAGAATCCTTAGACTTGGTGTAAACGGGTCTTGCTTCATTAAACAAATCTTTCCTGTTAGTGTAAGAAAGCAGCTGCATATTGGTATCAAAATAGCTCTCAAGTGAATCAATATGCTTGCAGAAGCCCCTGTGCTTATAAGTGTAAATACGAAGCTTATTAAACTTATCGGCAATAGCAACCTTTTTGAAAAGGGTTTCCTCCTTTGCGTATCCCTCGTTGATAAGCCTGATAAGCATATATCTTTCCATTACATAAATGCTGATTGCGCTCTTGTCAAGCTTTCTTGCCTGCTCATCGCTAATCATCTCTGCGTCTGTAACTCTGCCGTCATCGTCAGCTTCAAACGAAAGCTGAAGCATACCGTTGTGAGGGGGCAGACAGTTATCTGCAGAAACGAAGGTGATGTCCGCATTCTTTTCTTTATGGAACTCAAGCAATTTGTGATAGTCAACATTTGCAACTAAATCGGAGTCCGCAAGAATAACATATTTTTCATCGCATTGATTGATGAAATTCATAGCGCCGTTGAGCGCCTCAAACCTTGAGGAATACACGCCCTGATTGCCGAGATTAAACGGCGGAAGAAGGAACAAGCCGTCGTTCTTTCTCGATAAATCCCAAGGCTTGCCCGTGCCGACATGGTCCATAAGAGACTGATAGTTGCTCTTTGTAATTATACCGACCTTGCTGATTGAAGCGTTTACCATTGAGGAAAGAGGAAAGTCAATAAGACGGTATCTGCCGCCGAACGGGATAGAGCCCATTGTTCGCAGATTGGTCATCTCGCTTAAAGATTCATCGTTGGTATTTGAAAAAACAATACCGAAAACATCATTACCGCGCATATTATTTTCCCTCCTTTATTCCTATTGTTTCGCCCGCAGGCACTTTTTGTCCTTTTTCAATAACGGTCTTGGGACCTACAACAGATACGCCCCATGTGCCCGGTTCAAGATTTTCGGGACACTCGCCGATTTGCGCATCCTCTTCAATAACAGCGTCCTGCGCTACGATTGAATAGAGCACCTTTGCGCCTTTCTTGATTTTAGCGCCCGGCATAATTACCGAATCGACTACGAGCGCACCGTCCTCAATTTCAACATTTGAGAAAATAACGCTTGATTCAACCTCGCCGCCGATATACGCGCCTTCGGTTACGATTGAGTTCTGCACCTCGGCGTTTTTATCCATAAAGTGAGGCGGGGCGATGGGAGAATTGGAATAAATCTTCCAAGAGGTATCGCTCAGGTCAAGGTCAACATTAGGATTAATCAAATCAAGATTTGCTTCCCAGAGTGAATCGATGGTTCCGACATCCTTCCAATAGCCGTCAAAATCATAAGCCATCAGCTTTTTACCGTCGCCGAGCATTTTCGGTATAATATCTCCGCCGAAATCGTGCTTGGAGTTCGGGTCAGCCTCATCATCTATGAGATATTTACGAAGCTCCTCCCAAGAGAAGATATAAACGCCCATTGAAGCGTTATTCGACTTGGGCTCCGCAGGCTTCTCCTGAAATTCGTAAATCTCGTTATCGTCTTTAGTATTCAAAATGCCGAAGCGGGGAGCCTCCTCCCACGGCACTTTCATAACCGCGATAGTGCATACAGCGTCATTATCCTTATGATACTGGAGCATTTTATCATAATCCATTTTATAAATATGGTCGCCCGAAAGAACGGCTACATATTCGGGATTGTAGCGGTCAATAAAATTGATGTTTTGATAAATTGCATTAGCGGTATTCTTGTACCATTCCGTACCCTCAATTTGCTGATAAGGGGAAAGAATGTGTACGCCGCCGTTCGCTCTGTCCAAATCCCACGCATTACCGTTGCCGATATACTCGTTGAGTTCAAGCGGCTGGTACTGAGTGAGTACGCCTACTGTGTAAATACCCGAATTTACACAGTTTGAAAGCGGGAAGTCAATAATTCTGTACTTGCCGCCGTAAGGCACTGCAGGCTTTGCAACATTTTTTGTTAAAAGCCCCAGACGGCTGCCCTGACCGCCTGCGAGGAGCATCGCAAGACACTCGGTTCTTTTCATTAGTCTGTCCTCCATATATTCATTGTTTATTTCTTTGTTTGCTTTTTAGGCGCTTTCGCGCTTTTTGTTGTTTTTTTAGCCGCCGGCTTTTTGGGTTTGGGCGGAGTTAACTCTTCTTCAAGTTCAATGTAGAGCACGGAAAGTCCGGGAAGGTCAACATCAATTGCATAAGGCATACCGTCCGCCTCCTGCACCTTGGCTTTATACTGCGTTCTGATGTCGTTGCCCCAGCCGCCGTACTGTGTTTCGTCCGAATTGAGGACAAGCTTATAGTTACCGTATTTCTCAACGCCGATTGTATAGTCGTTTCTTGCAACAGGCGTGAAGTTTACCATAATAACGGTGCTGTTGCCCTTCTTGTCCTTTCTGATATACGAAAGCACGGAGGAATTGTTGTCATCGGCGTTTATCCACCTGAAGCCGTCCCACGAATAATCAATCTGCCACATCTGCGGATGGTCAAGATAATAATGATTAAGCGTTTTTACAAAATTCTTTGTGCCTTGATGAATAGGATAATCGAGCAGCAGCCAGTCCAGCCCTGTTTTATATTTCCACTCGATAAACTGACCGAACTCGGCGCCCATAAACAGCAACTTCTTGCCGGGGTGACTCATCATATAACCCAAGAAGGCTCTAAGTCCCGAGAATTTATCCTCATAGTAGCCGGGCTGCTTGTTTAACAGCGAGCCTTTACCGTGAACCACCTCATCGTGAGAAATCGGGAGAATGAAGTTTTCGTTGAACGCATACATCAGCGAGAAAGTGACCTTCTGATGATTGTAGCTTCTGCCGAGCGGATCCATTTTTATATAGGAAAGCACATCGTTCATCCAGCCCATATTCCACTTGAAGTTAAAGCCGAGTCCGCCGTCGTTAACGGGCTTGGTTACCATGGGCCAATCGGTGCTTTCTTCGGCAATCATCATAATGCCGCCGCCGAAGCTCTCAAACACTGCGCTGTTGAGAGTCTGAAGAAAATCAACCGCCTCCAAATTCTCTCTGCCGCCGTTTTTGTTAGGACGCCACTCGCCGTCTTTTCTGCAGTAATCAAGGTAGAGCATACTTGCTACAGCGTCAACCCTCAAACCGTCAAAATGATATTTTTCGAGCCAGAACAGCGCCGAAGAAATGAGGAAGGAGCGCACCTGATTTTTTGAATAGTCAAACACTCTTGTTCCCCAATCCTTGTGCTCCATTTTAAGCGGGTCGGAATATTCATAGCAGCAGGAACCGTCAAATTCATAAAGCCCGTGTTCGTCCTTCGGGAAATGAGCCGGAACCCAGTCGAGCAGAACGCCTATGCCGTTTTGATGGCATTTATCAACAAAATATCTTAAATCGTCAGGCGTACCGTATCTTGAAGTGCTTGCAAAATAACCTGTTACCTGATAGCCCCAAGAGCCGTCATAAGGAAACTCGGAAACGGGCATCATTTCAATATAGTTATAGCCCATTTCCTTTACATAAGGCACCAACTCGTCCGCCAGCATTCTGTAGGAATAATACGAACCGTCATCGTTTTGTTTCCAAGAGCCTGCGTTAATTTCATAGATGTTGATGGGCTGCTCATAGATGTTCTGAGTGTCTCTCTTGTGCATCCATGCAGCGTCCGCCCAATCGAACTCGCCGAGCTCGTAAACTTTGGAAGCGTTTGCGGGAGCTGTCTCGGCATGAAAAGCGAAGGGGTCTGCCTTCATCTGCCTTCTGCCGTCTGCGCCTATTACGCAGTATTTGTAAGAGTCCCACTGCTTTACGCCCTGTATGCGACATTCCCAAATGCCGCTGTTCTCAAGCATATACATATAGTTTGCGTCTTCATTCCAGCCGTTAAAGCTACCTGCTACGCTTACTCGCTGAGCATTGGGAGCCCAAACACGAAAAACCGCACCGTCACCCTCAAGGTGACAGCCGAGAAATTCATAAGAGCGATAATTTTTGCCTATGTTAAATAGATATTCGGGAACCGTGTCCCTATTCATTTTTTCTTTTGACATCTGCAACTCTCCATAATTTTACTATTTATAATATAATAACACTTTATTTAAAATATTTCAAGACAGTTTTTTGTATATTTTGTTACAAACTTTTTTGCATTTTTTGTGATAATTTGTATAAAAATACAAGGTCATATGAGTAAAACTCAACACTCAAAAATTCATAAAAAATTTACATCCAATATAGAAAAAATAAATAATATATGTTATAATAATTATAATTATCGTTTTTGAAAGGCAAACTATGGTTTATTTGGATTATTCGGCAACAACTCCTGTGTGCGAAGCGGCGCTAAAAAAGATGAACGAAATTTACAAAACAAATTTCGCTAATCCGTCCTCCACCCACTTTGCAGGCTTAAGAGCGAGGCAGGCTCTTGAGCAGGCGAGAAAAACCGTTGCCGAAAGGCTGGGCGCCGAAAGCGATGAAATTTATTTCACCTCCGGCGGTACAGAAGCAAATAACCTTGCCGTTTTCGGAGCTGTTGAAGCGGCTAAAAAGCACCGCGACAAAAAAAGAATAGTGGTCGGTGCAATAGAACACTCCTCTGTTTTCGAAAGCGTAAAAAAGCTTGCGAACGACGGTTACGATGTAATATTTATAAAGCCCGACAGGCACGGTAACATTTCCGCTGCAGATATTGCCGGTGCGGTTGATGAAAACACGATACTTGTCAGCCTTATGTATGTTAACAACGAGCTTGGCAGCGTAATGCCCGTCAAAAGTGTAAAAAGTATTATTAAGGCTAAAAATTCGCCTGCGCTTTTTCACTGCGACTGTGTTCAGGCGTTTTGCAAAAAGAAATTTACGCATAACACCCTTGACGCGGATTTGATAAGCGTTACGGGACATAAAATCTTTGCTCCGAAGGGCATAGGCGCGCTGTATGTTAAAAAAGGAGTTAAAATAATGCCGAGAAGCTTCGGCGGCGAACAGGAAAGAAAGCTGCGAACCGGCACTCAGGCAGTTGCGCTTGCGGCGGGCCTTGCGGCGGCAATTGAAGATTTTGACACGGAAAACTACGGTGAAAAGGTAAAAGAAGTTAACCGCTATGCAAGAAGCGAGCTTAAAAAAATTGAGGGCATTATTTTTAACAGTGATGAAAATGCAAGCGACTACATTCTTAATTTTTCGTTGCCGGGATATCGCAGCGAAACCGTGCTCAATTACCTGAGCGAAAGGGAAATATGCGTCTCCTCGGGAAGCGCCTGCGCAAAAGGCAAGCTCAGCCATGTTATGAGCGCCGTGACAGACGATAAGCGGGAAGCGGACTCGGCAATCAGGCTCAGTTTCTCGCACCTTAACACCAAAGAAGATATTGATAAATTTATAAGTGCGCTAAAAAGCGCAAAGGAAGAACTGATAAAAGCGCAATGAAAGAAATTATACTTATTAAAAACGGCGAGCTTGCTCTTAAGGGGCTGAACCGCTCGACCTTTGAAGATAAAATGATTAAAAACATCCGCAGGCGCCTTAGCGACCTCGGAAAGGTGACTTTTTTCAAAAGCCAGTCAACCATAACCGTTTATCCCGAGAGCGAGGATTTCGATTTGGATGAAGCCGAAATAAGAATAGGCAGAGTTTTCGGAATTGCGGGCTATTCGAGGGCGGCGGTTGCCGAAAAGGATATGGCGGAGATTGAAAAAGTTACGCTTGATTATTTTTCCGACAAGATTTTCGCTTATAAAACCTTTAAAGTTGAAGCTAAGAGAAGCGATAAAAAGTTTCCGCTCAAAAGTCCCGAAATATGCAGGGAAATCGGCGCAGCTATGCTCTCGGCTCATCCTTTTTTAAAGGTTGATGTGCATAATCCCGACTTGGTTATCACTGTGGAAATCAGAGACAGGGAAGCATATATCAGAGGCAATCAGAAAAAGGGCGCGGGCGGAATACCCGTCGGCACTTCGGGCAGAGGAGCAGTGCTTATGAGCGGCGGTATAGACAGTCCCGTTGCCGCCTTTATGATGGCGAGGCGGGGGCTCGAAATTATGGGCGTTCACTTTGCCGCGCCGCCTTACACGAGCGAAATGGCTGAAAACAAGGTTAAAATGCTCACTGAGAAGGTTTCAAAATATGCGGGCAGAATAGAACTTTACATCGTGCCCTTCACCGAAATACAGCTTGCAATAAGGGACAACTGCCCCGAAGAATACTTCACTATTATTATGAGGCGGCTTATGATGAAAATTGCCGAAAGAGTTGCGCTTATGCACGGCGCAAAGGCACTCGTTACGGGTGAAAGCCTCGGTCAGGTTGCAAGCCAAACTCTGATGGCGCTTGCCTGCACAGACTGTGCGTGCGAAATGCCTATACTGCGTCCGCTCGTGGGCATGGATAAAAACGACATCGTTGAGCTTGCAAGAAAAACAGACACCTTTGAAACTTCGATTTTACCCTACGAGGACTGCTGCACGGTATTTACGCCCAAGCACCCGAACACAAGACCTAAAAAGGAAGATGTTTTAGCAGCCGAAGCGCAGTTTGACTTTTCACCTATGATAGAAAAAGCGATACAAAACATCCGCTTTGAGATTATTGAGGGCAGATAATGAAAATAAATGAAGAAGTTGTTAAACTTTTAATAGAGCAGAATAAAACCGTTGCGAGCGCAGAATCCTGCACGGGCGGACTAATTGCAAAACTCATCACAGATGTTTCCGGCTCGAGCGCCGTTTTCGGCTACGGCATTGTTTCCTATTCGAACGAAGTAAAATGGGAGCAATTGGGCGTAAACAGGAGAACGGTTGAAGCCTACGGCGCAGTGAGCAAGCAGACCGCCGCCGAAATGGCTTGTCACGCAAGACTTAACGGAAAAGCCGACATAGGCGTTTCCTCTACAGGCATAGCGGGACCTACGGGCGGCAGCGAGAGCAAGCCGAACGGCACCTGCTTTATCGGACTGTCAACGAAGAATAAAACCTTAGTTAAAAAAATCAGCACCTTCAGTGACGACAGAGATTACAACAGAAGCATTTTTGCAAAAAAGGCTTTTGAACTTATAAAGGAAGAATTAAATGACTGATACCAAGAAAAAAGGCAATCCTTTTGTGCGTTTTTTGAAATTTCTTTTTCCGTGGAAAGGCGACAGCGCGGGAGAAGTTATAAGAAAGCTTGTTTTTCTCGCTTCCGTTATAGCCTTAATCGTTTGCGGCATATATTTTGCGAACAGATTTATGCAGCGAAAAAACTACAGCGACACCGCGCGCCTCGCAAATCTTGTTGAGGATTCGGACGCCGTGAAAAAAGACGGCACACTCGAAAAATACACCAAGCTCTCGCAGATAAACAAGGACTTCGTGGGCTGGCTCACCGTTGACGGTACGGGCGTTGATGTTCCCGTTGTGCAGACGCAGGACAACGAAACCTACCTGCGCAAGGATTTTTACGGTAATTATTCCGTTTACGGCGCGCCTTTTCTTGATTACAGAAACAATTTGAATTCGCTCTTTAATCAAAAAAGCATATTCAATGTGATGGACAGAAATCTCACCGTATACGGACACAATATGCTTGATAATATGGTTTTTGCAGAGCTGTTAAAATACAAGGATCTTGACTTTTACAAGGAACACCCGCTTATTCACTTCAACACCGTTTACGGCGACACTACCTGGAAAGTGTTTGCGGCGTTTCTTACCAACAGCACCGACGACCAGGACAACAACTATTGTCTTGAATATAATTTTGTGGGCTGTGATGAGGACAGATTTTTGCCCTACATCAAGGAGCTTGCAAAGAGAACTTATATAAATACGGGCGTTGATGTTAATTCTAAGGATACTCTTTTGACTCTTTCAACCTGCGATAAGAGCGTTATAGATGAGGGCAGGTTTGTTATTGTCGCAAGGCTTGTGAGACCGAACGAAAGCGAAAAGGTTGATGTTTCAAAAGCCTATGCAAATGATAACATCAAATTTCCGCAAGGGTATTACACCAAGAAAAAACTCAGCAATCCCTACAAAGACGACGGCAGATGGACGCCGTATAAAAAACAGTAAAACATTAAGGAAGGTTTAAAAATGAGATTTGTTCCTTTTATCGACAAAACAAGAGCTATTGATTTTACCGCCGCAACAACGCTTGCAAGGCGCTTGAACGATGATTTTAAAATCACTCCCGCTCCGCCGCAATATGATGTAAGAAGCGTTATCGCCTGCGTTTCCCAAGCGCTCAACGAGGAAAATGTTGTGCTTATAGGCGTTACAAACAAATACTATTTGAGGCTCAAAAAGGCTCTCTCTTTAGTGCTTAAAAGCGAGCTGTACGAAAACAAAAAGATAAAAGAGCAGGTATGCGAGCTTGAAAGCGACGCGCACGAGCTTTATTATAAATTTATGAACGGCAATGTTATTTTTCCGTCGGACGACGGCTTCTACAGCGGCTATGCGATGAGCACAAATCCGCACAAAATTATAGTTGTGCCGCTCTCAGACGAAAAGTATTTGCCTATGTTGCCTAAGGTTAAGGAATTCGTACTCGACAGAACGACCGAATACAACGAATACGAGGTATTAAAGGAATCCAAGAGCTTTTCGAGCAAATATGCGCGAGTTTTCATAATTTCTTCACTTGTGAGCATAGTTGCGGCTCTCGGTACGGCACTTTTTGAGGTACTTCGCGGATGAAAACATTTAAAATACATTTAGTGCGCTGCGGACTTACCGACGCTAACCTTCAGGGGCGTTACCTCGGCAGAGACGATGTGCCGATTTGCGAAAAAGGCATAGAAGAACTAAAATATTTAAAAAGCAAATTCACTTATCCTAAGCTTGACGCTGTTTTTACCTCTCCGCTTCAGCGCTGTAAGCAGACGGCGGCAATGCTTTTTCCCGGTACGCTGACGGTTGAGATACCGAATTTCACCGAATACGATTTCGGAGAATTTGAAGGTCACACAGCCGAAGAGCTTAAAGACAGCGAAGCCTTCAAACAGTGGATAGGCTCTGCGGGCGACGCTGCGGCGCCCTTCGGCGAAAGCAACAATCAGTTTAACGCAAGAGTTGCAAATGACTTTATAAAGGTTGTTGACGGTATAATCAAAACGGACACTGCTGCAAGCGCCATAGTCACTCACGGCGGCGTTATAATGCTTATTCTCGCGCTGTTCGGGCTTCCCGAAGCACCCATGCACGATTGGCTGTGCGACTCGGGCTGCGGATACACGCTTAATGTTAACCCGTCGCTATGGATGAGAACAAGAAAGATTGAGGTTTGGGACACCTTTCCGCAATCTATAAGCGCTCACTAATGCGCAGACCACTTCAAAAACGATTTTATTACACACAAAGGATTACATAATGTTAAAACTTTTCAAGGAACTTAAACACTGCAAAAGATATGCGGCGGCGGCTATGGTTTTAGTCTGCCTGCAAAATCTTATAACCCTTTCCTTGCCTACCATTGTTTCAAATATTCTGGAGCTCGGCGTAGATAAGAAAGACGGCGGATATGTGCTATGGATGGGACTTATTATGTGTATCGTCGCCCTCGGCGGCTGTGCGATAGGTATATTAGGCTCCTTCTTCTCGGCAAAAACCTCGGCAAACTTCGGCGCAAATTTAAGGCGTTCGGTGTTTATTAAGGTAACGGCTCTTTCGCAGCAGGAATATGAAATTTTCGGCACCCCCTCGCTTATCACGAGAACCACAAACGATATTCAACGGCTGCAGGATTTGGTTATCGCTTTAATTAAAATGCTTGTTCCCGCACCGATACTTTTTATCGGCGGAGCAGTGCTTTCATTTATTTATAATCCTCGCCTTGCGGCAATAGTTTTATTGGTTTTGCCCATTGTAGGCGTAGCGGCTTTCTTTGTATTTAAAGTTACAAAGAAGCTCTTTGACCGCCAGCAGAAAAAAATTGACACCATTAACCGCATTGTGCGCGAAAAGCTGACGGGTATCAAGGTTATCCGCGCATTTAACAGGGAGCCCGTTGAGGATGAAAAATTCAATTCCTCAAACGAAGAACTGACTGCAATCAGCCTTAAAATATTCAGGATTTTCGCAGTGCTTATTCCCGTTGCGTATTTCATTCTTTACACTGTGCTTGCGGTTATTATGATGCTCGGCGCAACACAAATTGATAACATCTCTGACCCCGTTGCTCTCAAAACCAGCGTTTACGATTTGCAGATGTTTATGATATTCATTGTGCTTATGATTTCGGGCTTCGGTATCGCGGCGGCTATTGCGGTTATGATTCCGAGCGGACAGGTTGCGGCAAAGAGAATTAACGCCGTGCTCGACGAAGAAATCAGCGTTAAGGAAAGCGAAAATCCCGTTGAATTCCCCGAAGAGGGCGATGCAAAGCTTGAGTTTAAGGATGTTAAATTCTGCTATCCCGACGCTGAGGAGCCCGTGCTGCAAAAAATAAACTTCGAGTGCAAAAAAGGCGAAGTAACGGCGATTATCGGCTCTACCGGCGCAGGTAAATCAACGCTTGTCAATCTCATTCCGAGGTTCTTTGATGTAATCTCGGGCGAAATACTTTTGGACGGCGTGAATATAAAGAATGTCAGGCAGTCGGCTCTTAGAGAAAGAATAGGCTTGATTCCGCAAAAAGCATTTCTTTTCTCGGGAACAATAGCCGATAATCTGCGCTACGGCAAAAAGGACGCTACCGAAGAAGAAATGTGGACGGCGCTCGAAATTGCGCAAGCTAAGGACTTTGTTATGAAAAAGCCCGACCGTTTGCAATCCTTCGTTTCGCAAAGCGGTAAAAATTTCTCGGGCGGACAAAAGCAGAGGCTTTCAATTGCAAGGGCGGTTATCAAAAACGCCGATATACTTATTTTTGACGACTCCTTCTCCGCTCTCGATTTCAAAACCGACGCAAATTTAAGGAAGTCTCTCAAAGAAAACATAGAACAGACCAACATTATCATTGTTGCTCAGCGCATTAATACCGTTATGGACGCTGACCGAATAATTGTTCTTGATGAAGGTAAAATTGCCGGAATGGGAACTCATTCCGAACTCATAAAGAGCTGCAAGGCATATAAGGAAATTGCACTCTCCCAACTTTCCGCAGAGGAGGTGGAGAGCATTGGCTAAAAAGAAAAAGAATGTAAGCGAAACCACACTCAGAGCAAGAGCCGCAAAACGCCTTAACGGCAACAAAAATAAGGTTGCGCCTCACGAAAGAGCGAAGGATGCAAAGGGCACAATTAAGAAAACTCTGGAGGTTTTCAAGCCCGAGCGCTGGAAGTTTTTGATTTTGTTTATCGCAAGCTCCGGCACAGCGGTTTTCTCGATTTTCGGTCCTAATAAATTAGGCGAAATTATCTCGGAAATGCAGCGACAGGTTAACAACAAAATCGCAGGTTCGGGATATAATCTGCACGGCGTTTGGATGATACTTTTAACCATTTTTATCATCTATGTTGTAAGCTGTATTGCCACATATGTTCAGGAATTCACAACTGCGGGGCTATCTCAAAAGTTAGTTTTCAGGCTCAGAAAGAGCGTTAATTTGAAGCTCTCAAAGCTGCCGCTTAAATACTTTGATTCATCGTCAAAGGGCGATGTGCTTTCGAGAATTACCAACGATATGGACAATATCGCCCGTTCGTTGCAATTAAGCATAACCCAACTTGTGGCGGCGATTGTTACAATAATCGGCGTTATGATAATGATGTTCTTAACGAACTTTACTCTTGCGCTTATCACCGTGCTTTCCCTGCCCGTATGCTCGCTTATTGCAACGATTATCACCAAGCGAAGCCAGCACTACTTTAAAGAACAGTGGGAGGAAACGGGCGAAATTAACGGTCATGTTGAAGAAATGTATTCCGCTCACAAGCTCATCAAGGTGTTTAACCGCCAAGACGACAGCATAGCGGAATTTGATGAAATAAACAACGATTTGCGCCGCTCAACCCAAAAAGCGCTTGCAATCTCGGGCATTATTATGCCGCTTAACGACGCTGTTAATAACCTCGTTTTTGTGCTTATTTGCGTTATCGGTGGTGTGCTTGCAATATCGGGTAAAATTGAAATCGGCGACATTACCGCTTTTCTCGTTTATTCCAAGCTCTTCACTCACCCGATACAAAATATTTCGAGAACCATTAACCAGCTCCAGTCGGCTCTCGCTTCTTTCGAGCGTATTTTCAATTTGCTTGATGAAGAAGAAATTGTTCCCGATACCGCCATAAAAACCCTGGGCGAAAAAATTGAGGGCAGAGTTGAATTTAAAAATGTTTCCTTCAGGTACTCGGAAGACAAGCCGCTTATTGAGGATATGAACTTGACTGTTGAGCCCGGGCAGACCGTGGCAATCGTAGGTCCTACGGGCGCAGGCAAAACAACCATAGTTAACCTGTTAATGCGCTTTTATGAAATTGACGGCGGAGAAATACTTGTTGACGGTATAAACATCAAGGACATCAGCCGCGAGGAACTTCGCAATACATTCGGCATGGTACTGCAGGACACCTGGCTGTTCGGCGGTACAATTAAAGAGAACATAGCCTACGGCAAGCTCGGCGCAACGCAGGATGAAATAGTCGTTGCCGCCAAAGCCGCCAGAGCTAACCACTTTATTAAAACGCTTTCCGACGGTTACGATACCGTGCTCGAGGAGGAAGGCTCAAATGTTTCTCAGGGACAAAGGCAATTGCTCACTATTGCAAGAGCCATACTTGCCGACCCGAAGATAATGATACTCGATGAGGCGACTTCCTCGGTTGATACGAGAACGGAAGTGCTTATCCAAAAAGCGATGATTGAGCTTATGGAAAACCGCACCTCCTTCGTTATCGCGCACCGCCTTTCTACTATCAGAGACGCCGACATTATTCTCGTTATGAATAACGGGCGTATAGTTGAATCAGGCTCGCACAGCGAATTGCTTGATAAAAAAGGCTTTTACTATGACCTTTATACCGCGCAGTTTGCGGGCAAGAGCATAGATGAAAGCGTGGAAGAACAGTAACAAACAGCCCGAGTAAGACTCGGGCTGTTTTGTAATGATGTTTGCGCTAAAGTGCAAATGATGTCACTTCGTTAGTGATGTTTGTGCTTTGCACAAGTGATGTTTGATTTCTCCGAAATCAAGTTGAGGGTGGGACACCCACACCCGATTGTATTGTTAGTTTATGAGAGTTATTGAGTATAAAATCGAAAAAGAGGGGAATATTCTTGCTTTTTTGAAAAGCAGGGGTTATTCTTCGCGCCTTATTTCCGAACTCAGGCGGGAAGAAAACGGCATAGTTTTAAACGGCGAAAAAGCCAAAACTACCGCCGAAATGAAAGCGGGCGACCTTTTAAAAATCACCTTGCCCGACGGCGAAAGCGAAATAGAAGGCGTGGATTTGCCGCTTGAAGTTATCTACGAGGACGAGGATATTTTAGTTGTAAACAAAGCGCCCTTTACCGTCTGCCACCCGACAAGAAATCACCAGGGCGACACGCTCGCAAACGCAGTAGCATTTCACCTCCAAAAACAGGGCAAAAGATGCATCTTCAGGGCGATTAACCGCCTTGACAGAGACACCACGGGCTTAGTTGTGATCGCGCTTAACCGCTATGCGGCAGGCAGGCTTGCAGGAGGAATTGATAAAACATATTTGGCACTTGCGGCAGGAGAAATAAAAGAAGACGGCACCATCAATATGCCGATTGAAAGAGTAGATGAGAGAAAAATTTTAAGGACGGTAGGCGAAAACGGGCAAAAAGCCGTAACACATTATAAAGTGATAAAAAGCACGCCCGAAGCAACGCTTTTAAAAATAAAGCTCGAAACGGGCAGAACGCACCAGATAAGAGTGCATTTCAAGGCTATAGGGCACCCTCTCGTGGGCGACACAATGTACGGCGAAGCAGATGAGCGAATACCCCGCCAGTGCCTGCACTGCGCCGAAGTATCCTTCCGCCACCCCGTGAGCGAGCAAACAGTAACTTTTTCTTCTTCCGCAGAGTTTGCAGATTTTATATAGTTTTGCGGCGCATTTATGCTTTTGTAAAAAAAGGCTGTCTCACGCAAGTGAGACAGCCCATTGTTTATTATTACTTGGTTTTAACAGCTTTTGCACCGCTCCATGCGGAGTAGTAGTTTACTTTATTCATTGTTTTGTAGGTTCTTACTCTTACATAGTAAGCTTTCTTTGCAGCGAGATTTTTGACTGTGTATTTAAGCGTTGCGGCTTTTTTGATTGTTATGGTCTTTGCGCCGCTAAACTTATTATTAGTAGCATATTGCAGCTGATAACCTGTTACTGCGCCCTTCTTCCACTGTGCGGTAAATGCTTTCTTCGCACCTGTTACTTTAACAAGGCTTGTTGCAGCGGGAAGTGTGGGCGAATTAATCGTTGTCCAAGCGCCGTAATAATTCTT
>CADBNM010000036.1 GCA_902796055.1 Oscillospiraceae bacterium | reverse complement strand
TAATCAACAGCATAGTAGTTTTACCGCAGCCGGAGGGACCTAAAACGGTAACAAATTCTTCATCTTTAATATCAATGGAAACATTATTTAAAACAACTTCCCCATTGTAGATTTTAGTAACATTTTTTAAAGATACAATGTTTTTATTATTCATTATTCTTCCTCTTCAAATTTATATAGTTAATAATAAATAAAAAAATATATAAAGTCAATAAAATTAAAGATATTTTTAGTAATTTATATTTTAATATTGACTTTATTATGCAGTTATGATAGAATAATTTGCGTTCACAATATGCGGGTGTAGTTCAATGGTAGAATCCCAGCCTTCCAAGCTGGTCGTGTGGGTTCGATTCCCATCACCCGCTCCATATTATTTATGCGCTTGTAGCTCAGTTGGATAGAGCAACTGCCTTCTAAGCAGTGGGTCGGGGGTTCGAATCCCTCCAAGCGTGCCAAGATACGGTGGGGTTAGTTCAGTTGGTAGAGCGTCAGTTTGTGGCACTGAATGTCGTGGGTTCGAGTCCCATACTCCACCCCATTTTTTATAGGGATATAGCCAAGCGGCAAGGCAACGGACTTTGACTCCGTCATTCGCTGGTTCGAATCCAGCTATCCCTGCCAGAAAAAACCTCGCAACTTTGCGAGGTTTTTTCAATAAATTTGCTTTGAGCAAATTTTACTTCATATTTTTGCGATGTCTAAACATTTCATATCTGCCGGCGGCAGTTATTTCGTTATCCACCCAAAAAACCGAGCCATTAGGCTCGGTTTTAAATTTTAGATGCTAATTAGCATATTTACTGTATGCAGTATAGTTTACTTTACCGTTTGCATATCTTCTTAAAATATATTCACCGCCGGAATATGAAACCTTTAGGTCAATATTTGGCGTTTTAACCTTTTTAAAGGAAAAGATACTGCATGCAATTGCACCGCCTGAACTATAAGTCATTTTAATTCTAATCGGTGTTTTTAAATTATTCTTAATCTTACAGTCTTGAACGCCCCAATAAACAGTTGCGTCTCTTCCAACGGGCACATAACTTGATTTCAGGTTATGATTATGTCTTTCAACAATATCAAAATTACCTAAGAGAGCTGCGTTAAATACAGTTGTCGCGCCTTGGCAAATTCCGCCGCCGATTGCGGGAGAATAATCGGTTCCATCAACAACCAAGCCTTCAACAAATCCTCTTGCGGAGGTTCGAGGACCTACCGCCGCATTATACGAGAAAACTTCGCCGGGCTGAAGGATATAACCGCTGGTCTTACCGTTAATATATTTACACGCAAGCATAAGATTATGAGCTTTACCTGTCATTGAAGTATCAAAGTAAGTTGTAAATGTAGAAACTTTATTGATAATGCCGCCGACTCTAACTAATACCTTAGTGAAAACAGGATGAGCTTTTGTATGATTATATGTATAAATATAAACATTACAAACACCATTACCCTTTATAGTTATTTTACCGCCTGAACTAACAGTACAAACCTTGGGATTTCCACTACTGTATCTATAGTGTGAGCATGCAGAAGAAGCGTTAACATAAGGTCTTAACTGATAAGACTGTTTTAACGAAAGCTTTAAAGCCTTGACTTTACAAGCCACTTTAATCGGTGCTTTCTTAACAGTGATAACGCATTTTGCCACTTTCTTATTGAAAGTTGTTGTTGTAATCGCCGTCTTGCCAACCGACTTAGCGTTAATTACAAGCGCCTTTGAATAAGTAGCTACTTTTTTATTACCTATTTTAGTTAAATTATAGCACGAAGCGGTTCCTGCCGGATATTTAATATCAAGGTCAAAGGTTTCACCTACTCCTAAGGTTATAGCGGATCTGTTATATGAAAGCTTTTGCGGTGCTTTTTTAACTGTTACGGTTGCAACAGCTTTAATTGAAGGTGTTTTTGAAGCGAAATTATAAGGATAAACGGCTATTAACACTTTTCCTGTTTTTTTAGCGGTTACAACACCATTATTATCAACCGTTGCGACAGATGGAGTAACAGATTTCCAAATATAAGTAGAACAAACTGCGCCGCTGTTAACAGTAGGATAAAGTTTAATCCTTTCTCCAACGCCCATTGTAAACTTTGTTCTGGAAATCTCAATTGAACTCGGCGCCTTACCGACGGTGACAACGCAGCTGTCACTCAAGCCATTATCAAGCGTTATTTTAACTCTTGTCGTTCCGACTTTTTTACCCGTGACCTTGCCCTTAGAAGTAATTGTAGCAACAGCAGTGTTGTTTGAAGAATAAGTTACGCTTTTGGCTGTTTCATCAAATCCAAGCTTATAGGATAAATTCTTGCTTTCTCCCACTCCTAATAAAATATCAGAAGCCGATAATTTAACGGAGGTCGGCTTTTTAAGAACAGTTAAAGCGCATGTCGCTTTTAATCCGGCAGAAGCAACAATAATATTAACCTTACCTACTTTTTTTGCCTGTATTAAACCTGAAGCTGTAACCGTTGCAATAGCTGAAGCAGTGGTTCCGTATCTAAACTTTTCATCGTAGGTACCGTTTGAAAACTTAGGAGATAACTGATATTTTTCGCCACTATATAATTTCAAAGAATTGGGAACATTGGATATACTTTTCGGAGCCGCTTTGATATCGACTTTAACATTACCGACTATGCCATTGGAAAAAGTAACCGAAATAATATCGGTTCCCGTTGCTTTTGCCTTAACATTTTTTCCGTTTACTGTATTTAATCCCTTTTTTGAAGCAAGCGTTGTGCCGTTTGGAACACTCAAAGCGATCGTTTTTCCGACATAAGAATTATATACCGCTTTGTCCGAAACAGAAACAAAGGTTAAAGAATTAGAATTTGCAAAGGTATTTGCCGTGGATTTCTTTATTCCGTATACTGTCACTCCGGCAGGTATAGCTGCCGCGCCTATAACAATGCAGGAAACGGGAACATAAACACTTTGAACAGAACTGTCGCTCAAAGCGTTTTTAGATAATGTTGTAAGCGTTTCAGGTAAATTTAATACCTTAATCGTTGTGTCTTTAAAAGCATTCGCT
Organism: Oscillospiraceae bacterium; assembly: GCA_902796055.1. GTDB lineage: Bacteria > Bacillota > Clostridia > Oscillospirales > Acutalibacteraceae > RUG714. The sequence continues at coordinate 12,856 of CADBNM010000036.1, read as the reverse complement.
GCGATTTTTTCCACAGTATAACCGTCAATAGTTTCAGGAACAGTAACGGTTGCCGCTGCACCGGTATATGCGGTAACAGTCGCTTTAGAATTACTTACATCATATTCCCAACCGACAGGCTTTGTGCTTGTTAAAGCAAATACAGATGTGCTGAAAATGCTTAAAAGCATAATAATGGCTAAGAATAAAGATAAAACCCTTTTTCCCATAACATTTATCTCCTTAATAATTAAATTAAATAACATTAACTAAAACCGAATCGTCCGCAACTGACAGTGAAATTGAAGAAAGCTTTTCATCACATTTTTCAACCAAAACAGCAGCAATCGGATCCTCTACATATTTTCTGACAGCATTAGTTAAATCTCTTGCGCCGCGCGGTCCGCCGTAAGCTTTCTTGGCAAGATAACGCAAAACATCATCATTCCAAGTGAGAATTATTCCTTTATCCTTAATCGGCTCTACAAGCTCCTCAAGCATTAGCGAAGCGATTTTTACAAAGCTCTCTTCACTTAGAGAATTAAATACAATTATTTCATCAACTCTGCCGATAAATTCAGGCTTTAAGAACTGCTCAAGCGCTTTAATTGCTCTTTCTTTAGAGACATCGTCTTTACTCTTTGCAAAGCCTAAAGTGGTGTCCTTATGCGAACTGCCTGCATTCGAGGTCATTACAATAACCGTATTTTCAAAGGAAACATTTCTGCCGTGCGCGTCAGTTATATGCCCTTCATCCAAAATTTGAAGGAGAATATTCATAACATCGGGATGCGCCTTTTCAATTTCATCAAATAAGATAACCGAATACGGTTTGCGTCTTACTTTTTCTGTAAGCTGCCCTGCTTCGTCATAACCGACATATCCTGGAGGCGAACCGATTATTCTTGAAACAGAATGTTTTTCCATAAATTCGCTCATATCAAGTCTGATAAGCGTTTCAGGAGTGGAAAAGAGCTGATAGCTTAATTGTTTTACAAGCTCTGTTTTACCAACGCCTGTAGGTCCGACAAAGATGAATGAAGCAGGTCTGCGTCTCGCACTTATTTGCACCCTGTTTCTCCTTATAGCTTTACAAAGTGCGTCTACAGCTTCATCCTGACCTATAATCTTGGACTTAATCTCGCTTTCCATATCTTTGAGATTTTTTAAGTCCCCCATCTGAATTTTTTGAACGGGTACGCCTGTCCATAGATTAATTACTTTTGCAAGGTCATCATCGAGAACTTGATTATCTGACGCGAGTTTTTGAATTTCAGGCAAGGAAGCCTCTAAGGTCTTAATTTTGCTCTTTACTTCAAGCAACGCTTCGTAGTCAATTTCTTTGCCTTCTTCAATATTTTCGATTTCCTCTTTTTCTTTTTGCAAATCTTCAAGCTTTTTTTCTGCAATTTGAAGCTGACTTATAGCTTTATTTCTTAAATTTGCGCAGGTGCAAGCTTCGTCCAGTAAGTCAATAGCTTTATCTGGCAAAAATCTGTCGTTTATATATCTTTCGGAAAGCTCAACGGTTTTCCTTACAAGCTCATCCGAAATTTTAACTTTATGGAAATCTTCATAATAATTCCTGATACCCAGGAGAATATCTGTAGTGTCGTCAAGCGAAGGCTCTTCAACGCTAACAGGCTGAAAACGCCTCTCAAGCGCCGAGTCTTTTTCGATATACTTTCTATATTCGTCAAAAGTTGTTGCGCCGATAACCTGAATTAACCCGCGCGAAAGTGCAGGCTTTAAAATGTTAGCGGCATTCATCGTTCCTTCACTGTCTCCGCCGGAACCGACAAGATTGTGAACTTCATCAATAAAGAGAATGATGTTGCCTTCTTTTTTCACTTCATCAATGAGTCCCTTTATTCTGCTTTCAAACTGACCTCTGAATTGAGTGCCCGCAACAAGTGCGGTTAAATCAAGCAAGAATACTTCTTTTTGCTGAAGTTTGGCGGGTACATCGTGATTAGCTATTTTAATTGCTATGCCTTCGGCAATTGCAGTTTTGCCGACACCGGGTTCGCCGACAAGACAGGGATTGTTCTTTGTTCTTCTGCAAAGAATCTGAATTACTCTTGCAATCTCCTTGTCTCTGCCAATTATTCTGTCAAGCTCGTTATCGCGCGCCTTTTTAGTAACATCGGTACAATAAGAGTTCAGGTACTTCCTTTTACTCTTATTACTCTTGCGAGACTTTTTTTCGCTCTTTTCTTCTTCACTCTCAACGCTTTCGGCTTTATTGCCGGACATATCGCCCTGCATAAAATTCATAAACGGTAAGGGCTGTGCGCCGCCGAGCTCAAAATCACCGTCATTTTCATCCATCAATTGAGTTAATTGGTCTTGAGCAGCTTCCAAATCTTCATCTGATATACCCATTTGATCCATCAACTGCTGAACCGGACCTATATTTAACTCTTTCGCACAGGTAAGGCACAAGCCCTCGGGCTTATCATTGTCTTTTTTATCGGGTCTTGAAATAAAGATAACCGCCGGTCTTTTGCCACACCTTGAACACATCATTGCCATTCTGTTTTACCTATCCTTTATGCTTTTTTCTCTTCCTCGTCCGCAAGCGGATCCCCCTTAGGAAGCTTAGAAGTGCTAATAAGCCTTCTAACACCTATTATAACCAAAGTAATTGCCGAGCCGAATAAAGCCCAAGCGAGATATGCAAAAATTATTTGTCCTCCCTGACTTCTGATGAATAAGAAAAATAATCCTATCAAAACTATCAGGAAAGCTATAAATAATTCTTCAACGCCTCTTGTATTTGTATGCTGCATAGCCTCGATATAGTCCGGAATGTAGCTGAAAAAGGCTATTATCATAAATACCACGGAAATACCCACAAGAATATACAATACCGCCTTAGGCATAATAAAATCAAAGCTTAAATAATTTTGAAGAGCCAATTGATGCATAACGCCTTTTTCACTTGTTAAGAACATAATAACCATTACTATGTAGAAAACGACAGTGGAAACCTTGCCCCATATCGCTGCCTGCATCGGTTTATCGTGCCTTTTCATCATTACCATTCCTGCTATAATCTGGAATATCTCCTTAATAATATACACCGAGAACAAACCAATGAACAGCCAATCTCCCCAAAACCATACAATCAAAATAATTGCAACTGCAAACTGAGTGAGTTTATCGGCAACAGGGTCAAGCATTTTTCCCAAATCTGTTACCTGATTGAATTTCCTTGCAATTTTACCGTCAAATAAATCGGTTAATCCGGCAAGAACAAATATAACAATAGCAATTAAGAACCTTTTTAAATCCAAAAGTTCACCCTTAACAGCTGTAATCATAAGCCAGCAAAAAATAGGAATTAAGGCAATTCTAATAAATGAAAGAATATTAGGTATTGTTTTTGCCTGCTTCAAATATTTTTTAAAAAGTTTCATAGTTTTATCCTTTCAAGTTCAATAATTCTGCTATTGAATTAACAATTATAGAGTCCGCAGTATATTTGTTAAGTAAATAAAATGCCAAAATGCTCACAATAAAAACAATTGCAGCGGACTGAAGAATTCCAATCGCTAATCCGAGTATTCGATCAGCCGTTCCCAAAACAGCCCTGTCTTTGAGTTTTTTTGAAATTAAGTTCAAAATAATCTTAAACACTATAAGAAGTATAACAAGAAGTCCTACGAAAACAATTATTTTGTTTGAACTGTCCGTAAAGTTGAAATACTCGTTAACATATTTAGCGCTGATACAACTGACTATAAAGGCGCCAACTGTTGCAAACGACCAACTCATTCTCTTAATAAATCCTTTAAAGAAGGAATATGTGAGGATGAAAACAGTAATTGCAACTAAAATAATATCAATAATGTTATAACTCATTTTCTAATTGCTTTTTCCCTCGTTACAGTTCCTCCCGAGCAAAAATAGACAGTTTTATTTCTATTTGAAATCATAGAAAGCTCATTGCTTGAAGTTGCCGTATATGTTATTTTACCGCCTATCATATTTACATGCGCTGTATTATTAGCAAATAAGACGCAAATACTATTACCGTCCGAGGTTACTCGCTTAACTTCGGCATTGCATTCTTTTTTGTATACATTTTTTAGCGCAGCGTTATATACATCAACAGTATATCTGCCATCATTATACTTTGAATATAGATTTATAATCTGTCCTTTTTTATCAATGAATAATTGATAATTATTTGGCGAGGTTAAGTCAAGCTCCCTTTTGAGTTCACACTTAGAATTCAAAATGCTGACTTTATTATTACACAGCAATGCCAAGTCGTTATTATTTATATAATCAACGCCGTAAAGAGTTGAGGCGGTAAACTCTCTATGCCCTCTCTGCTGTGCATTGCTGACATTAAAGCTTAAAACAGTTATAGTCTGAACAGCGTCCTCAGTGTCAACAAGCGCGACGCTTAAAAGATTGCCACTCGAATTAAGCGCAGTATCAATTACATATCCCGAACCCTTTTGCCACTTCATAATTCGCTTACCGGCTCTGGAATAAACACTGACAGTTTGCTGTTGTCCGCTGCCTCTTGTGACTAATACGCTTTTTCCGCAGTTAGATATTTTACCGCAAATAATTTCATCATCATTTGTAAAAGTTAACAGCTTACCGCTTTGATTTAGCACATATGCCTTGGTACCGCCTTGGTCGAAAAGAAGAATACGGTCGGAGGATGTTTTGGCAATAGGATTAGACATAGCGTGCGGAAACTCCAAAACGGTCTTTGCACTTGAATTAATTATATAAAGCGTAGTATTTGTCAAAATAATATGGTCTTTTGTTGAAAAACTGTGAAAATCCAAAACTTCATCGGAAATAAAACTGTAGGGATACCCGTCTCCGTGACCGATGTCGGCAAAAATCGCACCGAGTCTTTCCTTCATCTTTGACGGTGTTAAATAATTTATATTGAAAATACAGAATAAAAAAACCAAACATAAAACAACAGCCGCAACAATTTGCCAAAGCCTTCTTGCTTTGTTCTTTTTTTTCTGCTTATTCTTGATAAACTGTTTTGAATTTGAAAGACTTTCAAACTTATCTGCAATTTCTTTTTTATTTATTCTTAATTTAAGTTCTTTATCGGGTTTCAATACAATACCTCATCATAAAATACTTTGTTTAAAAATAAACCTTGCGGCGGTGCTGTTCTTCCCGCATTTTTTCTCTGCTTTGAATTAATAATTTCGGGAATATCGTCCGGAGAAATTTTGCCTTGCGAAACCATTAAAAGAGTCCCGACAATAATCCTGACCATATTGTATAAAAAGCCGTTTCCCGAAATGGTAAATCTAATTAATTCACCGTCTCTCTCGGCTTTTAAACCATAAATAGTTCTTACAGTGTCCTCTGCGTCAGAATAAGCTGAGCAAAATGCCGCAAAATCGTGAGTACCTATAAAATGCTTTGCCGCCTTATTAATAAGGTCAATATCCACATCATAGCGAAAATGGTAAGAATAATCGGAATAAAAAGGATTTTGATATGTTGCATTATGCACTAAATAAACATATTCCTTACCTAAGGAAGAATACCGTGCGTGAAAAGCATCATCAACTTCTTTACAATCATATACCCTTATATCCGGTGGCAAAAAGGTGTTCAAAGCACTTATTGTGTGATAGTCGCCTGCATAAAAAGGTGCATTAAAGCTTACGCAATACATATTTGCGTGAACGCCTGTATCAGTCCTGCTGCAACCCTTTACATCAAGCCTTGAGCCATAAAGTTTTTCAATAGAGTTTTGCAAGACCTCTTGCACTGAAAGCGCATTTTTTTGCACCTGCCATCCATGATAATTTGTGCCTTTATATCTTATTTTAAGAAGTAGATTTGGCATTTATTATACTCCGAGTATTTTTAACTTGTTTAACAAAATTAAGGCTGCAATAATCGCTATAACAAAAAATAACGAAATAAAATCCTTATATGTTATCTGCATGGTTTTAAGCTTCGTTCGCCCTTCTCCGCCGTTATAACACCTGCATTCCATTGCGTTTGCAAGCTCATATGCTCTTCTAAATGAAGAAATAAACAGCGGGATTAAAACCGGAACCATTGCTTTAACTTTTCTAATAATATTTCCCGAATCAAAATCGGCTCCCCTTGCTTTCTGAGCGTTAACGATTTTGTTAATTTCATCAATAAGCGTTGGGATAAATCTTAAAGCTATAGTCATCATCATAGCAAAAATATGAATATCGACCTTAAATAGCTTAAGCCACTTCAACAATGATTCAATCGCAGAAGTAATCGAGGTAGGCGTGGTAGTATAGGTTAAAAACGATGTTATAATAACCAAGCCTATTATTCTCAAGGTAACGAAAGCTGCGGTTTTTAAACCCTCGGTTGTAATATTGATAATCCAAAAATGCAAAATAATGTTTTTGCCCGGAACATATATTAAATTCAGTATTACGGTTAAAAGAATAATCGGTATTAACGGTTTTAAGTTCTTTAGATATGTTAAAAGCGGAATTTTAGAAATAAAAATCAAAACAAGAATAACTAAAAAAGCAAAAGCAAAGCTTAAAACCGTATTGCACACAAACATTCCGACAACTAATGCAATTGTAAATATAATTTTAAATCTCGGATCAAGACTATGAAGAAATGAATCGGACGGATAGTATTGACCGAAAGAAATATCATTCATTGTCTCTCACCTCCGTAATTGACCGGAGTTGATTTAATGCATCATCAACGGTATAAACAAGCTTAAAATTGTGCCCGTTTTCATTCAGTTTAATAAAAACTTTTGTTATTTCAGGTATGCTTAAGCCCATTTCCAAAAGCTCGTCCGCTTTCGAGAATATCTCTTCAACGCTTCCCTGCATAGCAATAGAGCCGTTAGCAATAACAACCACTCGCTGAGCAACTTTTGCAACATCCTCCATACTGTGAGAAACAAATATAACTGTTTTGCCCGTTTGCTTTTGATAGTTCGTTATTATACTAAATAGTGTTGCTCTGCCCTTTGGGTCAAGCCCTGCAGTCGGTTCATCGAGCACAAGAATATCGGGGTCAACAGCTAATATCCCCGCCATCGCTACTCTTCTTTTCTCACCGCCTGACAAATCAAACGGCGACATATTAAGATATTCTTTAGGTATTTCCATATATTTGGCTGCAGTGAAAACTCTTTTCTTAATTTCATCTTCACTCAGCCCCATATTCTTAGGACCAAAAGCAATATCTTTGTAAACGGTTTCTTCAAAAAGCTGATACTCGGGATATTGAAAACAAAGACCAATTTTAAACCTGATATTACGAATATTCTTTTTGTTCTCCCAAATATCACTTCCGTTATAATAAACGGTTCCTCTATCGGCTTTAAAAAGACCGTTCATATGTTGAATTAAAGTTGATTTTCCGGAACCGGTATGACCGATAATTGCAACGATTTCACCTTTATCAATATTAAGGTTAATATCTTTTATTGCAATATGCTCAAACGGAGTTTTTTTCGAATATATATGCGTTAAGTTCTCAATTTCCAGAATCGACATTATTTTCTATTAACCCTTCCAATATGCTTGCACATTCATCGGCATTTAATACACATTCATTTACTCCCAATTTCCTCATAAGCTCATAAGGCTGAGGAACATCTAAGCCGACTTCTTTAATAGTATCATAATGCGAAAAGACACTTTTCGGCGTACCGTCAAGCTTAATTCCACCATCATCTAAAACTATAACTCTTTTAGCAAGCGTTGCTTCTTCCATAAAATGAGTAATGTAAATAATAGTTATGCCAAGCTGCTCATTCAGCTCTTTAACACTACTCATTACTTCTTCTCTGCCCTTTGGGTCAAGCATTGCAGTCGCTTCGTCCATAATAATGCACTGCGGATTCATAGCAAGTATTCCCGCAATCGCAACTCTTTGCTTTTGACCGCCTGAAAGATTATGAGGAGATTTTTTCCTATATTCATACATTCCGACAGTTTTTAAAGCTTTATCCACTCTTTTGCGGATTTCTTCCGGTTGTACACCTAAATTTTCAGGACCGAATGCAACATCTTCTTCAACAATACTTGCAACAATTTGATTGTCCGGGTTTTGAAAAACCATGCCTACTCTTTGAAGCAAATCAATACGAGTATTTTCATCTGAAGCGTCAATTCCGTCAACCGTGACGCATCCGCTCTTTGCAATAAGTAATCCGTTGATTAGCTTAGCAAAGGTCGACTTGCCGGAACCGTTATGACCTAAAACAGCAACGAAATCGCCTTTCTCAAATGAAGCGCTAATGTTGTTTAATATGATTTTTTCACTCTCATCATAATTAAATGAGACATTCTTAAACTCAATAAAACTCATTCTTTACTCCAAATAGCTGTAGCGCCGCAAGGTAAAATAAAACCGTTCTCGGTAGTAGTTAATCCGATTTCATCGCTTATAACGCGCCCTCCGAGTTTAGTCTTTAAAGTTGTGCTCAAAACATAATTCATAACCGCAGCTGATAAGCCTGTCGAATAAGAATTTAAAAACAAGGAAATCGACTTTTCATTCATCAGCTCCGCTGTCGTTAAACAAAACTCATAAATCGAGTCTTCTAATTTCCAAACCTCTTTATTTGGGCCTCTGCCGTAAGACGGAGGATCCATAATAATTATATCGTAATGATTACCGCGCCTTATTTCACGCTTGACAAATTTAAAGCAATCATCAACTATCCATCGTACCGGTCTGTCGCTTACTCCTGAAAGCACGGAATTCTCTTTCGCCCATTGAACCATACCCTTTGAAGCGTCAACATGACAAACAGAGGCACCGGCTTTTAAACAAGCTATAGTTGCACAACCGGTATATCCGAATAGATTTAACACCTTAACCTGCCTGCCGGCGTTTTTTATCATATCGCTCATTTTATCCCAATTGACTGCCTGCTCGGGAAAAATTCCTGTATGCTTAAAGCCCATTGGTTTAACGGCAAATGTTAAATCCTTATATCCTATTTTCCAGCTTTCAGGCAATCGCTTGTATGTTTCCCAACTACCGCCGCCACTTTTTGAACGGTGATATCTCGCATGAGAATTATACCACAAACTGTTCTTTTTATCTGTTTTCCAAATCACCTGAGGGTCGGGGCGAATTAAAATGTTTTCTCCCCATCTTTCAAGCCTCTCGCCGTCTGAGCAGTCTATAAGCTCAAAGTCTTTCCAATTATCAGCAATTCTCATTATGCCAGTCTTTCTTTAACCAAATCGGCAATTTCATTTGCCAAATCGGTTATAACATCAATATCTTTGCCTTCAAGCATAACTCTGATTAACGGTTCTGTACCCGAAAGTCTAACTAATACTCTGCCTTCACCGCCAAGCTTTGACTCTACTTCGCAGATTTTTGCCTTGATTATTTCATCATCGGCATAAGCAGCTTTTCCTTCGGCTGTCACTCGAACATTCACGAGAATCTGCGGATAAACCTGCATTTCGGCAGCAAGCTCAGCTAAAGACTTACCGGAATTCTTAATAACATTTAAAAGCTTAAGAGCAGATAATTGACCGTCTCCTGTAGTAGCATTATCCAAGAAAATAATATGTCCCGATTGTTCGCCGCCGATGTTGTGACCGTTTGCAAGCATATTTTCAAGAACATACCTGTCACCAACGCCGGTTTTTTCACAGCTTATTCCGTTTTTTTCGCAAAACTTAAAGAATCCCATATTGCTCATAACCGTAACTACTGCAGTATTATTTTTAAGAGTACCGTTATTCTTCATATATTTTGCGCAAATGGAAATGATTTTGTCGCCGTCAACAACATTACCGTCACCGTCAACAGCGAGCATTCTATCGGCGTCACCGTCAAAAGCAAAGCCGAGCTCACAGTTGTTTTCAATAACGGTACGCTGTAAATTTTCAAGATGAGTTGAACCGCACTTATCGTTGATATTAACACCGTCAGGCTCACAAGCTACATAGATGCCGTCAATACCCAAAGCTCCAAATAATTTCTCTGCAGTAACGCTTGAAGAACCGTTGGCACAGTCAAAAGCAACTTTCATTGATGTAAAGTCAGCTTCTTTTGATTCTAAAATGTGAGCAATATAGTCTTTAACGGCAGTTTTTGAATAAGTAATTATGCCGACTTCTCCTCCGATTTTGACCTCGGGCTTCTCGGCACCATCAAGAATTATCGCTTCAATTTGATTTTCTATTTCATCAGGCAATTTGTAACCCGTAGATTGAAAAATCTTGATGCCGTTAAACTCACAAGGATTGTGAGAAGCAGAAATCATTACAGCTGCATCGTAATTATAATTCTTAACAAGAAAAGCTACAGCGGGAGTAGGCACAACGCCCAAAATAAGCACATCAGCTCCTACGCTGCATAAGCCGGCAGCAAGAGCGGCCTCAAGCATATCCGAGCTCTTTCTTGTGTCTTTACCAATCATAACCTTTGGTCTTGGTGAGTCCTTTGCAAGAACCATAGCAGTAGCTCTGCCTATATTTAAAGCAAGCTCAGGGGTTATCTCCGAATTTGCAACTCCCCTTGCGCCGTCTGTTCCGAATAATCTTCCCATATCTTCTCCTAATCAATAATGTATTCGATGCCTAAATGCTTATATGCTGCCGGTGTGGCACAACGCCCTCTCGGTGTTCTGCTCAAAAAACCGAGCTGCATTAAATAAGGCTCATAAACATCTTCAATTGTTATACTTTCTTCTCCTATAGCGGCGGCAATAGTATCAAGTCCTACGGGTCCGCCGTTATAATTATTAATCATAGTTTTTAACAGAATTCTGTCTATATCATCAAGACCGAGTTCGTCTATATCCATTTTCGAAAGAGCTTTCATAGCGCTTTGCTCATTTATAACGCCGTCATACATCACTTCGGCAAAATCTCTGACTCGCTTTAAGAGCCTGTTGGCAATTCTCGGTGTGCCTCTTGAGCGAGACGCAATTTCAAGCGCGCCTTCTTCTTCAATATCTATACCTAAAATGCCTGCGCTTCTTGTAACTATTTCGGCAAGCTGCTCGGTAGTATAAAGCTCCAAACGCTCAACATCGCCAAACCTGTCTCTAAGCGGTGCGCTCAGCTGACCTGCTCTTGTGGTTGCACCTACCAAAGTAAATCTGTGCAAATCAAGCCTTATGCTTCTCGCCGATGGACCTTTACCGATGATAATATCAATAACATGATCCTCCATCGCAGGATATAATACTTCTTCAACCGACCTGTTCAATCTGTGAATCTCATCAATGAAAAGTACATCGCCGTCTTCAAGATTAGTTAAGAGAGCAGCCAAGTCGCCGGGTTTTTCAATTGCGGGACCTGAAGTAACTCTGAAATTAACGCCCATTTCGTTAGCGATAATTCCTGCGAGTGTAGTTTTACCGAGCCCCGGCGGACCGTAAAGCAAAACATGATCGAGAATATCATTTCTGTTTTTTGCAGCTGCAATATATATTTTTAATTTTTCTTTGACTTTGTCCTGACCTATATAATCATCAAGCACTTTAGGTCTGAGTGAAAGCTCAATATCACTATCTTCAGACTGTTCAAACTCGGCAGAAACAAGTCTTTGTTCATCATATTCGTAATCCATAAAACTCCTATAACATTTGCTTTAAGGCAAATTTAATTAAATCTTCGGTGGAAAGGGACTTATCAGCTTTAGAAATTATCTGAGCAGCTTCGCTTTGTGAGTAGCCGAGAGAAACCAGTGCTTCGATAGCTTCCTTTGAGCTGCCTGCCTGCGAAGCCTGTCCAACTTCTTCAATTACATCATTATCTTCAAACCCGAAGGTGCCTATCTTATCCTTAAGTTCAAGCACAACTCTTTCAGCGCTCTTTTTGCCTATTCCTTGCGCCGCCTGAATTGACCTTATATCTTTCGAGGCAATTGCAATTGCCAATTTATCGGGAGTCAGCTGTGAGAGAATGTTAATAGCAGCCTTAGGTCCAATGCCCGACACGGAAAGCAAAAGCTTAAAGCATTCAAGCTCTTCTTTATTTACAAAACCGTAAAGTTCCATTGCGTCCTCGCGAACATTTAAAAATGTGAAGAGCGAAACGGCTTCGTTAACGGAAGGAAGATGAGACAAAGTGTAATTTGAAACAGTACATTTAAAAGCGACACCGTTAACATCAATAGCAACGGCGCTTAAATCGCTGTATATGAGTTTTCCGCTAATTGAATAAATCATTTACCATTTTCTGCCTTTCGTTTGAGATAAAAGCGAGCCTGCCGAGTGACCGTGACAAATAGCCATCGCAAGAGCATCTGCGGTATCATCAGGCTTTGGAACCTTACTTAAGCCCAATATTGTTCTCGTCATTTCCTGAACCTGTTTTTTATCTGCTCTGCCGTAACCCACTACCGATTGCTTAACTTGCAGCGGAGTGTACTCGGCAAATTCAAGCCTATTTTCAAAAGCCGCAAGCGTTATAACGCCTCTTGCCTGGGAAACATCAATAACGGTTTTTGCATTTGAATTATAGAAAATCTTTTCAATGCTCATAACCTGCGGTTTATATTTATGTATTATCTGATTAAGTTCATTGTAGATAATTGATAATCTTAACGGAAAATACTGACCCGCATTAGTAGTAATTGCGCCGTAGTCAATAACTCTAAAATGATTGTTTTTATATTCAAGTACACCCCAACCGATTATGGCGTATCCGGGGTCAATTCCCAAAATAATCATATTTTACTCCTATTTTATCAATTATATTCTATCATTAAATTTAAATAATTGCAATATATATTATAATTATTAATATAAAATAAAGACAAAATGCTAAAATTGCATTTTGTCTTTGGTGCCGGTGACCGGGGTCGAACCGGTACGGTGTCGCCACCACTGGATTTTGAGTCCAGCACGTCTGCCAATTCCATCACACCG
>CADBNM010000035.1 GCA_902796055.1 Oscillospiraceae bacterium | reverse complement strand
AGGGAAACTTTAATCACTCAATAAGCATGTAGAAAGTGGTATGGGCAAGTTTTCGGACGCGGTTTCGATTACCGCCATCTCCACCAAAAAAACAGACACCCTACGGTGTCTGTTTTTTTGGTGGAATTAAGGTAATCTATGGGGGACCCCGAAAAGTATTGCAAAGCAAACTTTTTGGGGAAAGGAGGAACGGCGGAGCGATCTTAGGGAAATCGCTTGCGATTTTCGACGAGCGGCGAAGCCGATGACGACGCACCGCCATCTCCACCAAAACACAAGGCACGGTTACCCGTGCCTTGTGTTTTGGTGGAGTGAGAAGGTAATCTATCGGGGTCCCCGCGAAGAGTATTCTTCGTGGGGAAAGGAGGAACGGCGGAGCGTTCTTACGGAAAGCGCTTGCGCTTTTCGGCGAGCAACGCAGCCGATAACGACGCACCGCCATCTCCACCAAAAAGCAAGACACGGGAAAGCGTGTCTTGTTTTTTTGCGGAGTAAGAAGGTAATCGGTGGGGTCCCTTCGGCACCTTGCTTCTTGACTTTTTGGGATTTTGTTGTATAATAAACTTGGTTAGCAAATGCTAACCAAGTGTTTAGATTTTTTAGTTAGTCTTTGCTAACTTAAACCGCAGATAAATTTATATAAGATTTAACAGGCTAAAATCATTTTAGAATTTGGACGCTACAGGTGAGAAATATGCTATTAACCGTTATCTTGTCATTCGTTTTAATACTATCCATATCGCTTATGCTCTTATGCCGCCGTGGCTTTGGTTCATAAAAAAGCACTTTTCTCCTCGGCGCCCAAGGATGTGCAGGTGGCAATTAAAGAGCGCAAAGAGGAACGCTTCAGGGGCGCAAGAATATTCGGCCGGAAACTGATTATAATCAGCATAATCGGTATAGCTTGTGCGGTTTTCTTTGCGGCTTATGACGGCATTCGCCATAATTTTACGCTGTGGCAATTCTTTTTAAGATTTTTGATAATGTATTATATCTATAAAGCGTTTGACATTATTTGCTTTGACTGGCTGTTGCTCACAAAAAGCCGCTTTTTTCAGCACTATTATCCCGAAATTGAAGGGTGCGAAAGCCTTGAGAAATTCGGCTTTAACAGAAAATCACAAATAATAATTGCTCCCTATACCCATGGGTTTGCAGTTTAATATAGGAGTTGGAATAATGAAAAAAATAACCGTAAAAATTGAAGGAATGATGTGCGCTATGTGCGAAGCGCATATCAACGACGCTATACGAAATGCTTTTCCCGCCGCTAAAAAGGTGGTGTCTTCGCGTAAAAAGGCGGAAACCTCCTTTCTTACCGATGAGGAGATAAGCGAAGAGCAGGTAAAATCCGTCATTGATAAAACAGGTTATAAGTTTCAGGGAATGAAAACGGAAGCGTTTGTCAAAAAAGGACTTTTCAAAAGGGGATAGTGCAATGGGATTAATGGCAAAGTTTTTCAACAACACAAGAAAGCCCGAGGGATTTCTCGGTAAAATGATGGTAAACGGTATGAACGGCGGCGGCCACGCTGCGCTTGCCGAATGGGGTTTGAGCTTTGTTAATATCGGCAAAAACGATTCCGCCCTTGACTGCGGCTGCGGCTGCAGCGCTTTCTATAGGCATAGCCATTCAGAATTTTCCCGAGGGCGCAATTATTTCAATGCCGCTCAAAAGCGAGGGTGCGTCTAAAGGCAAAGCATTTTTGCTCGGCATGCTTTCAGGCGCGGTTGAGCCTGTTTTCGGCTTAATCACGGTTTTGCTCACAAGTGCGGTGCTGACTGCGCTGCCGTATCTTCTGTCCTTTGCGGCAGGGGCTATGATTTATGTCGTGGTCGAGGAATTAATACCCGATTCGCAGATGGGCAAGCACTCGAATATTGCAACAATAGGTCTTGCCGTCGGTTTTGTGATTATGATGATTTTAGATGTCGCATTTGGGTAAAAATACAAACTAAAAAGCACCCGTCGGGTGCTTTTTGCTTTTACATATAATCTCGCATATGTTTTTTAATTGCATTAAATGTTGTGTCGCTGATGTAGTGCTCAATGCGGCAGGCGTCCTCGGCGGCGGTTTTTGCGTCAACTCCGAGGCTTACGAGCATTTTTGTAAGCACCGTGTGCCGCTCATAAATGCTTTTCGCCTGTTTTTCGCCTTCTTTTGTAAGGATAATGTTGCCGCCGTCGTCAACCTCAACCAACTGCTTTTCTTCAAGCAGGCTTATGCCGCGCGTAACCGAGGGCTTCGCAAAGCCCATATATTTACTCACATCTATTTTTCTTACCTTATCTTCTTTTTTTGAGAGCACATATATTGTTTCAAGATACATTTCGCCCGATTCTCTTGTCGGCATAATATCACCTCTGAATATTAATAAACTCAGCAATATCTTACCACACATTTGAAGAAAATTCAATAAAGTGAAAAAAACTCAAAAAACGCTTGACAAGTTAGACAAGACTAACTATAATATAATCGGGTTAGCAAAGGCTAACACATATTTTTAACATCGGAGTTAGCGTAGGCTAACAAAGGAGATTGATATGATACCTTTAAGCGTTTTAGGCACGGAGAACGAAGGCGTTATAAAGCGCATTTCGGGTAAGCCCGAGGTAAGAAAGCACCTTGAAAATCTGGGCTTCATTGTGGGCGACAGGGTGAATGTTATTTCGGAGCAGGACGGGAACATTATCGTTAAGGTAAAGGAATCCCGCATTGCCATAAGCAAAGAGATGGCAATGAAAATATATGTTTAAAATTTTTTCAATATATAGCGAGGAGGAGTATAAATGACATTAAGAGATGTAAAAATCGGCGAAACCTGCACCGTTAAGCGTGTGCACGGCGAAGGTGCGCTCAAGCGCAGAATTATGGATATGGGCATTACCAAGGGCGTAGAGATTTATGTGCGCAAGGTAGCGCCTCTCGGCGACCCCGTTGAGGTTACGGTGAGAGATTACGAGCTCTCCGTGCGCAAGGGCGACGCCGAATTAATCGAAGTAGAATAATTTTTTTAATTACAGGGTTAGCAAACGCTAACCAAGGAGGAAAAAGTATGAGCATAAAAATTGCACTGGCGGGCAACCCGAACAGCGGTAAAACCACACTGTTTAATGCGCTTACGGGTGCCAACCAATATGTCGGCAACTGGCCCGGAGTTACAGTAGAAAAGAAAGAGGGTAAGCTCAAAAAGCACGGCGATGTTACTATAACCGACCTGCCCGGCATTTACTCGCTTTCACCCTATACTATCGAAGAGGTAGTTGCAAGGGATTATCTTATCGATGAGAAGCCCGACGCTGTTATTAATATAGTTGACGGCACAAACCTTGAAAGAAACCTTTACCTCACAACACAGCTTGTAGAGCTTGGAATTCCCGTTGTTGTGGCGGTAAATATGATGGATATCGTTAAGAAAAACGGCGATAAAATCGACTGCGCGGAGCTTTCCCGTCAGCTCGCGTGCCCCGTTGTGGAAATTTCCGCGCTTAAGGGTACTGGCGTTGAGCAGGCGGCTGAGATTGCAATCAAAGCGGCTCAGGGCGAAGCATGCGTGCCTCAGCACTCCTTCAGCGGAGTAGTTGAACACGCGCTTGCGCATATCGAGGAAAGATTGCTTCACGATATGCCCGGCGAGCAGCAAAGATGGTATGCTATTAAGCTTTTTGAGGGCGATGAAAAGGTTATTGAAAAGCTGAATATCAGCAAATCCGAGCTTGACCACATCGCCGAGGACATCAAGGCTGCCGAGGATGAGCTTGACGACTACGCAGAGTCAATCATAACTAATGAAAGATATGTTTACATAGGCTCGATTATCAAATCCTGCTATAAAAAGGCGAATAAGGGTAAGCTTTCCACCAGCGATAAGATTGATAAGATTGTTACCAACAGATTTTTGGGCTTGCCGATATTCGTAATTATAATGTTTCTTGTATATTCTATTTCCATGTCGGGCACGGCTATCGGTACAGGACTTACCGATTGGGCTAATGACGGACTTTTCGGCGACGGCTGGCACCTTACCGGAAAAAGCGCATACGAAGAAGCTATGGATGAATATGCCGACAAATATCTTTTCTCAAATGAAAAGTTCACAGCAACAATAAACGCGGCTGTTGAGGCTGATGTTGCAGGCGCCGAGGATATTCAGGGCGCTGTTGAGGACGGCAGTTGGGCTGATTTTGAAGAGCCTTATGATTTCTATGCAGATTCACTTGCTAAAGAAGGTTACGACATCAGCGGCTATGTTGACGCTGCTATGGGCAATGAAGAAGAGGGCATTGAACCCGCAGGCGAAGTTCCCGCACCTGAAGACTTTGGCATTTGGGTTCCCGGTATACCCGTTCTTATCGGAAATCTTCTTGAAAAAATCGGCGCAAATGAATTTGTGAGCGGACTTATTCTTGACGGTATTGTTGCAGGTGTAGGCGCGGTTCTCGGTTTCGTACCGCAGATGCTCGTTCTCTTCCTTTGCCTTGCTTTCCTCGAAGGCTGCGGATATATGGCGCGTGTTGCCTTCATCATGGACCGTATTTTCAGAAAGTTTGGTCTTTCGGGCAAATCTTTCATCCCCGTACTTGTAGGTACAGGCTGCGGCGTTCCCGGTATTATGGCTTCGCGTACGATTGAAAATGAGCGCGACCGCCGTATGACGATTATGACAACAACCTTTATTCCCTGCGGCGCTAAACTGCCTATTATTGCAATGATTGCAACTGCTCTGTTCCATGGCTCACCGTGGATTGCAACATCTGCATACTTTATCGGTATTGCGGCAATCATCTGCTCGGGCATTATGCTTAAAAAGACAAAGCCGTTTGCAGGCGACCCTGCTCCGTTTGTAATGGAACTTCCCGCATACCACCTTCCGACCGTAGGCACGGTGCTTCGCTCAACATGGGAGCGCGGCTGGTCGTTCATTAAAAAGGCAGGCACAATAATTCTTATTTCTTCAATCGTTATTTGGCTCGGCTCCGTATTCGGAACAGGCGGCTTCAACCCCGACAGAGAGCTTGAAACAAGTATTCTCGGCATTGTGGGCAACGCAATTAAATGGATATTTGCTCCTCTCGGCTTTGCAAACATCAAGGCTACCATCGCTACAATTATGGGTCTTGTTGCTAAAGAAGAAGTTGTCGGTGTATTCGGCGTACTTGATTTTGAGGGTATGACAAAACTTGCCGCATATTCTTTCCTCATCTTCAACCTTCTTTGCGCACCCTGTTTTGCGGCTATCGGCGCAATCAAGAGAGAAATGAACTCGCCAAAATGGACATTGTTCGCAATCGGATATCAGTGCTTACTTGCATATGCGGTATCAATTGTTGTATTCCAGATAGGCTCAATCTTCACAGGCAATTTGAGTATTATAGGTTTGATTGCCGCTGTTGCAGTTCTTGCTTGCTTCTGTTATTTCCTTTTCAGAAAGAACAAATACGATAACAACCACCTTACTGTTAAAACAAAAACAAAAAAGGCAAAAGAAACCGTAAAACAATAAATCAACTAATCAGTCGGTAGAATACTAATTGCAGGAGGCGATACAAATGATTGAATTTTTACAGGCAAACTGGGGAACAATAGTTGCTTTTCTTACCGTTGCCTTACTCGTTTTCCTTGCTCTTAGAAGAATGAGAAAGGACAAAAAAGCAGGCATTGGTCCTTGCGGACAAAAATGCGCAAATTGTCCGCACTCCGCAAAATGTCATAAGTAGTAAAGGTTAATAATAACACAGGACTTCCTTCGGGAAGTCCTGACAGACTGTCGAAAAAGTGGCTAAAATCGTGCAGACTAAAATTTCTTATAAATAATTCATAAAATTTTATCTCAAATTTATATTTTTTACAACAAGTCTTTATTTGTTATTTTCGGTAAAAGATAAACCGTTGAAACTTTATCGTTTCAACAGTTTTGCACTTTTGCCGGCCTCTGCTTGGAGTATCTGCATACGCCTCGGCGCAGAGACCGACAATTTTTTAGCCAAGCAATCTATGATTGCGCCCGCCAAGGTTTCGGGCACCAACTCCAAATCTTTGATTTGGTTAGTTGGTCGAACTCTT
>CADBNM010000034.1 GCA_902796055.1 Oscillospiraceae bacterium | reverse complement strand
GCCGCAAACGGTTCGCCGAGAAGTTGACCGATTGCTTTTTGCATAACAGGACTTACATTGTTGTTAAATCCACCCGTAACCATCAGGCAATGCAAAAAAATCATAAAAATAATCGACAAGCATTTTGCCAAATCCAATTCAACTTGTCGTCCGCCGTTAACTCGTTCATTTGAAAAAAGTTTTTTCATTATAAATCCTCCTAATTAAAAGGTATATATTAATTATATCAAAATAATAAAAAATATCAATTAAATTTAATTACAAATTTTGATTAATGGGCAACAAATGAAAAGGCGATGCCTTCTCAATGAAATCTGCCTATGGCAGATGAAATCTTGCTACGCAAGATGAAATCACTTTGTGATGAAATCCAAACTGCGTTTGGATGAATGGCGACACATTCACACTTGATTTTAAAACAAACAGCCGACTATCGCAATGCGATAGTCGGCTGTTTGTTTTATTTAGAGTTGTTTATACTACTTTGTTTTAACTTTCTTTGCTACTGACCAAACGCTAAAGTAGTTCGCTTTATTGATCGTTTTGTAAGTTCTCATTCTTACATAGTAAACCTTCTTTGCACTTAGTTTCTTCACTGCATATTTAAAAGTTTTTACATTCTTTATTGTTAAGGTCTTTGCGGATCTGAAATTGTTATTTGTCGCGTACTGCAACTGATAGCCTGTTACGGTCTTATTCACTTTCCACTGTGCTGTAAACGCTCTCTTTGCAGGTGTCACCTTACTTAGTGATGTGCCTGTGGGAAGTGTGGGCGTTTTTATAGTCGCCCACTGACTGTAATAAACATCACCGTTTGCAGATTTGATGAAAAATCTAACTCTTGCCGTATAATTAT
Source organism: Oscillospiraceae bacterium (assembly GCA_902796055.1). Classification (GTDB taxonomy): domain Bacteria; phylum Bacillota; class Clostridia; order Oscillospirales; family Acutalibacteraceae; genus RUG714. The sequence continues at coordinate 14,993 of CADBNM010000034.1, read as the reverse complement.
AACCGGCTACAAGTTTTGTGAATACATAAGTATTAGAAGTTAAAGTTTTTAAGCCTGCATTTTTGCCTGATACAGTGAGCAGTTGCACCTGATATCCCGTTACGCCAGAAACCTTGCTCCAAGTAAACTTCTCAGCCGCCGCTGTTCTTGCTACGCATTTAAAAGTCATCGGCTTAGTGGGAGACTTGAAGTTTTCCTTGTAAATATGTCCTTTTGAATCTTTCTGATATTCACCACAGGAGCATTTATACTGTGTATATCCAAGCGCATTTGCAGTAGGATTAACGGTTACCGCCGTATAAGAGTGAGCAATATTTTCATCATAATTATAATGGAATTTAGCATTTGTTAAGCATGCATTGCCCTCTAATATTTCGCTGTTTTCAAACAAATCATAATTATTCTTATAATAAACGTTTTCTAAATTGTTACAGGAGAAAAATGCATATTCCCAGACTTGAGTTGCACAAAATATTATGCTTTTTAAAGAAGTGCAACCATAAAAAGTATAAGCATTTATTGTTCTTACAGACGACGGTAAAACTACGCCTTTTAAAGCAGAACAGTATTCAAACGCTTCTTGCCCGATACTTGTTACGGACTCGGGAACAATTATGTATTCCAAAGTATCGCAACCGTAAAACGCTCTTTCGCCAATGCTTGTAACGGTATCTTCAATAACAGAATTTCCGCAACCGCAAATCAGTTTATTTGTTCCGCTTTCAATAAGTGCGTTACAGTTATTGCGGCTGTCATAGGTGCTGTTGTTTTCATCAACTTTTATGCTTTCAAGTTTTGTGCAGTTAAAAAACGCTTTATCAGAAATGCTTGTTACTGATGCAGGTATAAATAATTGAGTTATGGGGCAACTGTCAAACGCCCAATTCCCTATTGTTTTTAATGAGTTGCCGAAATGAACGCTCTTTAACGCAGTGCAACGCTCAAAAGCGCCTAATCCTATATCCGTAACCGAATCGGGAACGAAAATGCTTGTAAGAGCCGTACACTCCGCAAATACGCTTGCAGCTATAGCACCGATGCCGTTGCCGAGAGTTACAGTTTCTAAAGATGTGCAATCGCTGAAAGCTAAATCGCCGATAGTTGTAACGGAATCAGGAACGGTGACGCTCTTTAATGACGAGCAATACTCAAACGCAGATACGCCTATACTTTTAACGGAATCCGGAATTGTTACGCTTTCAATTTTACGGCAATAAAAAAACATAGCGTTGCCGATACTTGTTACTCCGTTTTCGATTACTACGCTTTTAACCCCATAATCAAAATAAAACGGTGAGCCTTTATAATCATCATCAACATTATTGCTATAATTATACATATCGCCGCTTCCGCTGATGGTAAGCGTACCTGTCGCTTCATCAAATGTATAATTAACATTTTTGCCGCACTTGCCTTCAGGCTCAACTGCCGAAGACGATATTTGCAAGCCTGCAAATATACTAAATAGCATTGTTGCGACCAACAATAAACTAAAGACTTTTTTCATTTTTTCGTGCCTCCTTTAATAATGTTTAGAATTAATCAACAAATATTATTATAAGACATTTTATAATTAATGTAAATAAATCAACTGTTAATTATTTGTTAACAGCCACCCTCTTAATGCGAGGATGGCTGTTGGTTTATATTTATTATGTTGGAAGATTGAGAGAAAGAGAGATAAAACCTGCTAATCTCTCCGCAATCTATTCTGTTTTCATGCTTTCTACTAAGCGGGTGAACATTTCTTTGAGGTTATATTCTGCTTTCCAGCCGAGGGTTTCAAGTTTGGAAGAATCAAGCCTTATAATCATTTCGGGGTTATAGCCGAAGGAGGAGGCGTCCTCGGGAATATCAATAACAACCTTTATTCCAGCCTCGGGGAAAGTGTTGCAAACAGTTTCGCCCATTTCGTAAATCGAGCAAGCCGTATTCATATTAGTTACATTATAGGCGTTCATATTTTCGCCTTTAAGTAAAATTTTAAAGATAGCATCAACAGCGTCCGTTGTATAACAATAGCTTCTTACCGTTTTGCCCTGAGTGTGCAGAACAATATCTCTGCCCTCAATAGCGCAACGCGCAAATTCGGCAAAAACTCTGCCGTCATTATAATCAACGCCCGCACCGAAGGTCTGAGAAAGCCTTGCGATTTTAACGGGCACGCCGTATTCGCTCGAATATGAGCAGCAAAGCGTTTCCGCAAGGCGTTTGCCCTCGGAATAACTGCTCCTTACGCTTGTTTGGTCGATATATCCGCTGTAATCCTCTTTAATTGTTGCAAGAGAAGGGTCGGGAGTACCGTAAACTTCCAAAGAAGAAAGATAAACAAAACCTGAAACGCCCTTATCCTTTGCAAAGGTGAGAATATTATTTGTACCTGCCATAGCAGTATTAATTGTTTCAACGGGATTTGAAACAAAGAATTTTGAACTGGTAGCGGAAGCGCCGTGAATAATATAATCCACTTCGCCTTTATAATCTATTTCGTTATTAATATCGCCTGCGAATAAAATGAGGTTTTCGCTCTCGAAGCCAGCAAAGACCGCCTTCGCTTTTTCGGGATTGCGCATAAAGGCTACAACCTTTACACCCGTACCAAACAATTCATTACACTTTAAAAGCGCCTTAACGCAAGCCGAGCCGATAAGCCCTGTTGCGCCTGTTACAAAAAAGGTTTTGCCTTTTATTTCCTCGCAGTTAATTCTTGCGGCGAGAAGTTTTATATCTTCATTTAAAATATTATTCATCGTCTTTTTTCCTAAATCTGTTAATTTTTGCTCTTGAGCCGTTTGTTAAGCCGAAGCCGAACGCCTGTTCATTTTCCTTATACTGCATAAGCGCTCTAAACATATAAACATCCTCGGGAGTGGTTACTTTAATATTACCCCTGTTTCCCTCAATCATATGCACGGGTATACCCAAGGTGGTGCAGATTGTGCACTGGTCAACCATATTTTCATATCTTGTAGGTGTGCTGCGGATTTTATCGTGAGCGTCAATAATTTCCTGCAACCTGAACGACTGCGGAGCCTGAGCGGCAAAAGTTTCTTTTCTGTAAGGCACGGAATCAACGCTCTCACCGTCCTTACTCAAAAGTATGGTTTCAAAGCAAGCGGTGCAGGTAATTGCATTACCGTTGCTTTCAACGCTCTTGATGTTCTCGCTTATAACATCATAATCAACAAATGGACGAACGCCGTCGTGAAGAAGAACGATACTGTCACCCTCATTGTCCTGCCTTGCTCTGATAAGACCGTTATAGATAGAATCCTGAGCCGTTTCGCCGCCGGGGATGACTGCCGCAACCTTGGTTAAATGATATTCCTGCACGAGTGCTTCAACATAAGGAATATAATCCTCTAAGGTTGAAATGTAGATTTTATCTATCATCTTATGGAATTCAAAAAGCTGAGCAGTATGAATTATAATGGGCTTTCCGTTTATTTCAATAAACTGCTTAGGTATGCCCGCGCCCATTCTAACGCCGCTACCGCCTGCAAAAATCATAGCAATATTCATAGTATTACTCCGTTTCTTATATAATTACATTATATATAATAACACAAAAAGCCGCCTTTTTAAATAGTTTTATAAAATAAATTTCTTGACTATAAATTAATGCTATTATATAATTAATATGTATTTATTAAATTTTGAAATAGAGGTATAAATTATGGCTGAACAAAAACAAAAGTTTACCGAAAAATATGCTGAGCTTTGGAAGTTTATTAAGTTCACGCTTGTCGGTTTTTCATCCACTCTCATTGAATTGGCAGTATTTTATTTATTGCAATATGTTGTATTTAAAAATATTGCGCACAACCCGATGCCTGATGGCGCATTTTTCAAGTTCTTGACAAGCATTGGTTTGGCAGAAGGCTTAGGTATCTTCTATGCTTATGTTATTTCTACCACAATCGGTTACATTATCGCATTTATTCTTAACAGAAAGACAACCTTTAAGGCTGACTCAAATGTTGTTCTTAGCACAATTCTTTACATTATAATGGTTGTATTCACTATTATTGCTACCGCTTGGATTGGCACAAAATTCCAAAACTTCATGGTTGCAAAAGGTTTGAAAAACCTTGGCGACATTATCACCAAGCCCTTAGTAGCAACACTTGCAACCGCTTGGACTTATCCGCTTAACCGCTTCGTTATTCATAGGCACAAAAAGCCCGAAGCCGTTGAAGGCGCTGAGGTTGCTGAGGAAGCAAGCGAAGAAGCTAAGGCTGAATAATTAAAACAAAGAATTAGAGCACAGTCGGTACATCCTGACTGTGCTCTTAGTTTTTCTTATTTCCATTCGAAAATCACTTCCGGGTGTTCAAATATTTCATCAAGTTTTTTGATGAACGGAACAATATCGCCGAAATCAAGCGCCCTGTGGTCAAACATAATTGTTATAGGCATCGCTTTGCGAATTGCAATTTCTTTTTCGCCCTTGGCATTTTTAACTACCATAGGCTTTTCCTGAACTGCGCCGAGCGCAATTGCGCAAACCTGAGGCGGTATTATTTCAATGAGCGTTGCCCTGCCCCTTTGCTCCCTGTAAACGGAGCCGACATTTGAAACGGTTATGGAGCCTTGCTCAATATCATGCTTGGTAAGCCTATCCTTTTCGGGAATAGCCTCGTATTCCTTTTTTGCGTTGCCTTTTAGCGTTCTGACTTTGTGCTTGCCCGTTTTTGAACCGATTAAGCGGTTAACGGTTTGAGCGATTCTACCCTCTTTTAAACCGGTGAGAGTGTTATCAAGCGAAACATCAAACATAACCTCATTCAAATCGGTATTTGCCATTCTGCGCTTAACATCATTAATATATGCGACCATTTCTCTAAGGCTTTTACTTTCAAAATTATGAAGATTAATGGTCATCATCTTACCATCGGGAAGCACCATAGGCATGGAAATATCAATTTCCGAAAGAGTATGAATAACGCCTCTGACATAACGACGGTTAAAATCAATATGCGCATTCATTGCGGGGCAAACCTTAAGCCCCTCGACAATGACTTTGAGCAAAAGAGTATTTACGGTTATTTTGTTTTCCTTTTCGGCACCTTCATTAAGCAGCTTATACTGCTCGACAAAGTCGGTAACATCAGGCTCATAAATATAACTTACATGGGGTATGCTCTCCCAGCTCTCGGTTGTCATATTGGCAACTATCTTGCGCTGAATACCGAAATGCTCCGTGCTTATAACCTTTTTTCTTTTCTTTGCCAAACTATATTCCTCTAGTGCTTAGTTCGATTTTTTCAAAAACTTATTTGCTTTTATGGTGAAAACTTTAAAAAGCAATTCATCGCTGTATTCTTTAGCTCCCGTTTTTTCAAGAGTCTGCATTTTAATATATTCATAAACATTCTTTTCAAGAACGCGCAATACATTAAATGCTTCCTCCATCGTTTCACCTACGCAGAACACACCGTGATTAGCCATAAAGCAAGCGTTTCTGCCCTTCATCGCCTCAACCGTGCCCTCCTTGAGCTTCTTCGTACCCGGGAGTCCGTAAGAGCCTACGATGACATCGCCGTTCATAACTTCTTTTAATTCATCCGAAAACGCAGGCAGGGGCATATGGCAAGACGCCATAGCGGTTGCAAAAACAGGGTGCGAATGTATGCATGCATTTATTTCCGGTCTTGAAGCTAAAACTGCAGCGTGAATTTTTCTTTCCGAAGTCGGCTTTTTACCGTCCGACCAAACGGAAGGGTCGCTGATTTGCACAATGGGCATATCCTCGGGCTCGAGGTGATTATAGTCAAGCCCTGTAGGAGAAACAAGCATATGGTCCTCATCAAGACGAACGGAGATATTACCCCAAGTGCCCTGAACAAGGTTTTCTTCAAGAAGCTGTACTCCTGTATCTTTAACGAGCTGTCTTAATTCCTGTTCTGTATTTTTGTCCCACATTATTTGTTTCCCTCCTCGTTCTGCAAATTTTCCTGATTTTTCTTGCTGTACTTCATTTTATAAATGGTATTCATTAGTATCGCTTCAAAATCGCTGATTAAAACATTCTTCTTCAAAACTGCCGAAGCCACAAAACAATGAGCCGCTTTATCAAGCACGAGCACGCAAGTGTAAGCCTCGTTAAGCGTTCTGCCTGTAGTCACGCAACCGTCGCCCTTAATAAGGGTAGAGTTGCGATGAGCGAGATTAAAGACGATGGAATCAATATCATTCTTACTGGTTTTGCAGTTTCTGCCTACAATCTGAGTCATATCATCGGTTACGGCGGGAATATCCACTTCGCAATCGGCAATCGGTTTTACCCACTTGGGGTGGCAGTGACAAACGGCTAAAACATCTTCTTTTTGAGTATAGAGAGCCGCGTGAAGGGCATACTCGCCTTCGGCTTCTTCAAGTTTAATTTTGAGAACATCCTTTTCGGTCAATGCATCTAACGCAACCTCTTTATCCGACGCATACATATATTCACCGGATTTAACGCTGATACAGTCGCCTTTTCCTACTACATTTTGTTTGGTTAATTCCCGAGCATATTCAAGAATTAATTCTACGCTTTTATCCATTGTATTCATCGCCTCCGAATCGTTTGGAATTTGTTACTTTATATGTTTTCTTTAAATCTTTGTATAAACGCTTATAGGTTACAAACATCTCATCATAAATCGCTTTATTGGCTTCATTCGGTCTGTAAGTTTTCTTTTCCGTTACAAACTTCTTTGCTTCGCGGAAGGAACTCAAATTGCCCAAGCCGATAAACGCCACAATCGCCGCGCCTACAGCGCCTGCATTACGGGGGTTCTCAACGACCGCAAATTCTCTTTGGGTTATATCGGATATAATCTGCATCCAGGAATCGTTGAGCGCGCCGCCGCCGATTATGCGAAACTGGCGACAGTGAAAACCGTAATCCTGCTCATAGTTTTCGAGTATCCACCTCAAATTGTAGCCTATGCCCTCAAACACTGCTCTCATAAGATGTTCGCGAGTATGAGTAGGTGAAATATTATAGAGAGTGGAACGGGTTGTGGTTGATGAAACGGGACATCTTTCGCCGAGCATCCAAGGAGTGCAAATCAAGTGGTCGCTTCCTGCGGGTATTTCTTTAATTATCTCGCCCATATAGGGGAAAATACCGTCGCCGAGCTTTTTGCTCTCGGCTCTGAAAAACTGCTCTATAAGCCACTGAATGTTGCTGCCCGCCGCTTCGGTAACGCCGCAAATCAAATTCATTTCGGGGTCCGCCGACTGAATAGCCGCCGCGCCGTGAATAAACTTAGTTTTATCCTTCGAGGAAGCGCAAACCCAGCCCGATGTGCCAAGATAAATATGCACCTCACCGTCTCCGTTCATTCCCGAACCGATGGTAGCCGCCTGCGTATCGTCACAACCGCCGAAAACAGGAGTGCCTTTTAAAAGTCCCATAGCCTCGGCAGCTTCGGCTGTTAAACCGTTGCCGATTTTATCCGTGCTTTTAACAAGCGGCGGAAGCTTGGACATATCAAGCCCCGTAAGTGACAGTACGGAAAGCCAGGTTTTCTTTTTAAGGTCAAGACCGTAAGACGAGGCGCCGGACAATTCGGCAACCATTTCGCCCGTGCATTTATATTTTAAGTAGCCGTTTACATCCAAAAAATATTTGGTTTCGTTGTAAATATCGGGGCGTTCCTCTCTAAGCCAATGTATTTTAGCAATAACATCCTTACCCATAATGGGAGTTCCGGCAAGCATCGTGAAAACTTTTTTTCCGCCGAATTTTCTCATAATCGCCTGCGCTTGCTTTTCGGCTCTGCCGTCAACCCAAGTGATATTGTTATAGAGCACTCTACCGTCCTCATTAACGGGGATAATACCCATAGCCTGAGTTGAAAAAACAATTCCTTTGACCTCGGATGGGTCAATCTTAGCCTTTTTTATTATGCCCTTTGAAGCGCTGCAGACTGCATTCCAATATTCGTCCGGCTTCTGCTCAACAAAAGCGGGTGCCGGATAATATGTCGGGTAGGGCTCTGCCTTTGACGCGACTACCTTACCGTTAAAATCAATAAGAACAGCTTTATCCGAGGATGTTCCCATATCGTGTGCTATAACATATTTATTCATACTTTTCCTCGTTTAAAACAAAGGATTGTGAGGAACACAATCCTTTGTTTAATTTATTTTTAATTATTTTGCGTAACGCGCTTTCTTAGCCTTTTCTGCCGCAAGCGCTTTCTTTGCTGCAATTACAGCCGCTTTTTTCTTTGCCGCCATAGCCGCTTTTTCACTGATTTGCTTTGCCTTTGTTTCAGCAATTGCCGCAGCCTTTTCAGCCTTGTGAATTGCAGAATATTCCGCTACTTCTTCTTCAAGAACGCCTGTTTTCTTAACAATCTTGAATACATCCTCAAAATGATTGAGTGCTTCATCGATGATATCGTCTGTATCAGCCATAGAGGTATAAAGTCTGGAGCCTGCAAGAGTAACAATGCCATGCGACATATAAGCTGCGCCCATTCTCTTCATAGCCTCTGTTCTGGTCATCATCATATCCTTCTTCGAAAGCGCTTTAATCGGTCCTAACGGGTTCATCGTTGAGAAGTCGAAGCTCATCGGAGCAGTACACTCAAGATGGCAAATTGAGCCTTGGTTGTAAACAACATAAGGCAGCTTATACTGCTTAATTAGCTTTTCAAGACCGTCAGTCAATCTGTCACCTGCACGACCTGCTTTAACACAAGCGTCATTTTTGGCGATTTCCTTGATTGCCACATAGCCTGCCATTGCAGAAAGCGGATTAGCTGCAAGAGTGCCGCCGCAGTATGCTTTCTTTGCGCCGCCTGCAACGCCTGCCGCAAGAAGGCTTACATATTCGCGCTTACCGCCTACGCCGCCTGCTGCGGGATAACCGCCGGCAACGATTTTACCGAATATTGTAAGGTCGGGAGTAACATCAAACAATCCCTGAGCACCGCCAACGCCGAGACGGAAGCCTGTAACAACTTCATCGAAGATAAGAAGTGCGCCGTAAGCGTCGCAAAGCGCGCGAACTGCCGCATTGTATTCCCAATCAATCGGACGAGTACCCGATTCGGGTCCTGCCGGTTCGAGAATTACAGCCGCTGTGCCGCCGCGAAGCTGATTAAGGTCAAGATACGCCTTAAGCATTGATAAATCGTTAGGACGAACCTCATCAACACCTCTGTAAACATAGCCGGGAATACCGAAGGATTCCAAATAATTTCTGGTGCCTGGGATTTTTAAGCCGTAAACCATTTGATCCGACCAACCGTGATAAGCGCCGCCTATTTTAATGATGTGCTTTTTCTTTGTAGCACATCTTGCAATACGAAGCGCCGCCATAACGGACTCTGTACCCGAGCCGAGCATACGGAACATTTCAACGCCGGGCATATGCTTATTGATTTCTTTTGCGATTAAAAGCTCTGCTTCGTGGAAAAGACCTGTTGTAGGTCCGCAGCCCTTTATAAGCTTAATTGCTTCACTTTGTACAGCTTTGTAGTTACTGCCCAAAATTGTGGGACCGCCTGCCTGAAGGAAGTCGAAATATTTATTACCGTCAAGGTCATAAAGATATGCGCCTTCTGCTTTTACCATACACATCGGGAAAGGCATATTAAACGCCAAATTGTGCTGCACGCCGCCGGGAATGTACTGCTTTGCTTCAGTGGTGATTTCTTTGGACTTCGCACACTTTTTGTCGAAATAATTTTCAACTATATCGCTGTAAGTTTCTTTGTCAACACCGTAAATATCCTTTTGTGTTAACTGTTTAAGGCTTGCATTGATTGATTGCGCGTCCGCCCAACGGGTTACGCCGTAGCCCTGCTCGGTTTTGCCTTTTATCTGCCTGTAAGTAACATTCATATATCTTTCCTCCTGAAACAGAATTAATATTATATATTTATATAAATAATAACAATTTTAATGGCTTTTGTCAACTTGCTAAAATGTCAAATTTTTCAAATGATTATTGACGAATTGCCAAAAAAACAATATAATATTTTTATAGATAGAAAGACTTGAACATTTTATTTAAAGGAGAAAAGACACACAATGGCAGATTTATCTAAAATTATTGAGCTTAAGGACGACGCTGCAAAATATATGGTTAAGGAAATAACACATATATGCAAAAATCTTCCTAAAAGAGACCCCGGCTCCGAGGGCGAAAAACAATCTATTGAGTATATGGCTAAGCAACTTAAAAATGATTGTGGCTGTGACAAGGTGAATATAGACAGCTTTGAAGTGCATCCCCGTTCCTTTTTCGGCTGGGTTTATTTTACAATATCGTTTGTTTTAGCGGCAATAGCAGCATTTTTCTTTGCCCCCGTATTAACAATGATATTTGTATTCATCGGTCTTTTTATTGTTACTATTTCCTTCGGTTTATACACAAAAGCCATTGACTGGGCTTTTCCGAAAAAAACAAGCCACAATGTTTACGGAACAAAAAAACCCACAGGTGAAGTTAAAAGAAGAATCTTCTTCAACGGTCATCCCGACGCGGTTTGGGAATGGCCTGTAAACTACAAATTCGGCGGCGTTGCTTTTGAAGCGCACTCTGTCATCTGTATTCTCGGTGCAGTCTACTATTTCATTATTGCGTTGCTTTACATTCTTAAGTTCGGATTAAGCTTCGGTTTACCCTCCGACTTTTCCGACCCGCTTGTAATCGCCGCTTTTGTCGGATTTATTTTCATTCCGTTTTTAATCGGTCTGTATTTTATTGCGGACTATAAGACGGTTGTAGACGGTGCCAACGACAATCTCAGCGGCTGCTATATTGGCATAGCGCTGCTCAAATACCTTGAGGATAACAACATTGAGTTTGAAAACACCGAAATAGGCGTGCTTAACACAGGCTCTGAGGAAGCCGGCACCCGCGGTGCTATGGCGTTTGCAGACCAACACAAGGGTGACTTTGACGATGTGCCGACCTTTGTGTATTCCTTCGATACAATTTTTGACCCCGAACAGTTAATGGTTAACTACAGAGACTTAAACGGCTTGGTAAAAACCGATAAAGCCGCAGCCGACCTTTTCCTGAGCTCAGCCCGAGAATTGGATATCCCCTGCAAAAAAGGCTGGGTTCCACCCTTCGGCGGCTGTACCGATACCGTACCGCTAAACCGCGTTATCAGAGCGGCAGGTATTACAGGTCTTAACCACAAGCTTGAAAATTACTATCACACAAGAAGAGATACATATGACAATATGAACCTCAAGGGCTTGGCAAACTGCTTTGCGATTACCGCAAAAACACTTGAGCGCTTTGATAAAGGCGAGCTTGATTAAAACATAAAACGATTAAAAAATGATGTGCTCAAATGAACACATCATTTTTTTCTTTTTCTTTATTTTCAATATACTTTCTTGCAAATTTTTCCGCTTTTTTGAGCGCGCCTCTTGTTGGCTTACAAAAAGGAAAATGCCAGACATTATAGCTCTTCTCAATCACTACTCCCTTTCTGAAGAGGTGCTTCTTTAAGATGAATAAAGCGCGCGGAATAAAGCACGAGGTTGAAAAGGTAACTGCATTTGCAACATTATCAAGAGACATATGATAAATAAAGCTCTTCATAGAGGTTTTTATATCGTTGTTATGCACAGCGGCGCCGACGAAAAGAATATCAATCTTTTCATCAATAGTGAAATTATCACTGTTAGTGGCAACGGCTTCCGTGCCTAAGCCTTTAGCTATGGCTTCGGCTACAAGCGCTGTTTTACCGCTATCCGAACAGTACCTTACTGCAGCTTTCATTCAATATCCTCGTCCATAATCACTGATTTAGATATTACTATATTATAATAATTCTAAATAATTTGTCAACATATAAATAATCACATTTTAAAACAGCTTGGCGTTTTTTATTGCCAAGCCGTTTATCTTTTAATATATCGGGAATTGCTCGCAGAGCGCCTGAACTTCCTCGGATACTCTGTCTTTATTCGCTTCAAAGTCGGTGGCGACAAGCTTCATCCAATGCGCAATTTTCTTCATCTCGGGCTCTTTAAAACCTCGTGAAGTTACCGCCGGAGTACCTATTCTCACACCGCTTGTAACGAAAGGCTTTTGCGGGTCGTTGGGGATAGCGTTCTTATTGCAGGTGATGTGAACCTCATCAAGCCTGTGTTCAAACTCTTTGCCCGTTAACTCAAGCGAGCGCAAATCAACAAGCATTAAATGATTATCCGTGCCGCCCGATACAAGGTCAAAGCCTTCTTCCAAAAGAGCCTCGGAAAGCGCTTTCGCGTTTTTGATAATCTGTTCCTGATAATCTTTAAACTCGGGCTTCAATGCTTCGCCAAAAGCAACTGCCTTTGCGGCTATAGCGTGCATAAGAGGTCCGCCCTGAGTGCCCGGGAAAATAGCTTTATCAATCTGCTTTGCAAGCTCTTCACGGCACAAAATCATACCGCCTCGGGGACCTCTGAGGGTTTTATGAGTGGTGCTTGTAACAACATCGGCATAAGGCACCGGACTCGGGTGCTGACCTGCGGCAACAAGACCTGCAATATGTGCCATATCCACCATGAAGTATGCTCCGACCTCATCGGCAATCTCTCTGAACTTTTTAAAATCTATCCTTCTCGGATAAGCCGACGCGCCTGCAAGAATGAGTTTAGGCTTATTCTCTATGGCAAGCCGCCTTACTTCTTCGTAATCAATAAAGCCTTCATCATTGACGGAATACGGAATAATATTGAAATACTTGCCCGAAATATTTACGGGTGAACCGTGAGAAAGATGTCCGCCGCCTGCAAGCGACATTGAAAGCACAGTGTCGTTAGGCTGCAGCAGCGCAAAGAAGGTTGCAAGATTTGCGTTTGCGCCCGAATGGGGCTGAACATTAGCATGCTCTGCGCCGAAAAGCCGGCACGCTCTTTCTCTTGCGATTTCTTCAACCTCATCAACAAAAGCGCAGCCGCCGTAATACCTTTTTGAAGGATAACCCTCTGCGTATTTATTTGTAAGCACTCCGCCTGCGGCAAGAAGGACTGCCTCCGATACTATGTTCTCGGAAGCAATAAGCTCAATGTTATGCCTTTGCCTTTCAAGCTCCTTGTCGCAATAAGCGTAAACCTCACTGTCAAATTTTTTAAGCTCTTCAAAAAACATTTTTTATTCCTCTTTTTTACAGATATCTATTAAATTATACTATATACTGCAAAATATAGCAATAAGAAATAAGCACTTATAATGCGCAATATTAATTAAGATTTTTGTGCAGTGTAACTTGTAATTATTTTATTAATATGATATTATTGATTTATTAAGACAAAGAGAGGGATTAGTATGGCAAAAAAAGACGGAAAGATACTTACCTTTGGTAAGGCTATGATTTACGGTATGGGTATTTTCGGTATCCAGTTTTTTATCGGATACATAAATTCCTATCAGTCACAGTTTTATAAGAGCGTTTTAGGTGCCGACCTTACTATTTGCGCTATAATCATTTTAGTTGCAAAGTTAATAAGCTCCTTCGCCGATCCTATTATAGGTAATATTATAGACCGTTCCGAATTCAAGGGCGGCAAAATGAAGCCCTTTGTTACAATGAGCGCATTGCCCTTGGCAATACTCACGACGCTTATTTTTGTTAAAATTAATTTCACTTCAACCGCTGTAATGTATACTTACATTACAATTACAACCATCATTTGGAATATCGCCATGAGCTTTGCGGATATTCCCAGCCAAGGTATGCTTGCGCTCATCACTCCGAGTTCGGAGGAGAGAAACACCGCGGCAGGTATTTCAAACTTTATGAAAACCATCGGTCTGGCAGCTCCCGGACTTGTTATTCCGATTATCTGCGTTTTAACAAAAAGCGATGTTATAACCGAAAAAGAATATTTGATTACAGCGCTATTTATTGATGTTATCGGTCTTATTTGCTACGCGCTTTTGATTTTCGGCTCGAAAGAGGTTGTTAAAAGTGCTCCGAGCAGAATGAGCTTTAAAGCTATGTTCTCGGAAATGAAGAACAACCATAATCTGCTTATGGTATTTCTTCTCTTAATGCTCGGCTTCGGCAGAAATATGGGCATGGGCATAGGCGTTCAGGCGGCAAGCGTGCTTTTCGACAAAGTAACCCTGCCGGGCGGCGCAGTGCTCTCGGGTGAAAATTTGCCCATACTTTTAGGTATAGGCTCAACAATAGGCAGCGTTGTTTCAATTATCGCCGTGCCGATTATCAACGGCAAATGGGGCGTTAAGAAAACCTACTTTGTTTTCGGCATTTACGGCTTTGCGGTTTCAACCATCTCCTATGTGCTTTATGTTATAGGCGGTCCCGGTGCTATATTCAGGTCTCCACTTGCAGCGGTTCTCTATCAATTCTTTATCGGATTTATGTTTGGTACTCACGGCTTCACTCCCATGGTTATGCTCGCTGAAACGGTTGACTACCAAGAGATGAAAACGGGCAAGAGAACAGAGGGAACTCAATACGCCGTATTCTCGCTCGGCGTTAAAGTATCAAACGCTTTCAGCGTTGCGGTAGCAATATTCCTCGTTGGTCTTTGCGGCTATCAGGTACAAAACGCTTACGCATATGCTCAGGCACACCCCGTTGTTCCAAATACAATCCTTGCGGCGCAGTGGCTTATCCCCGGTATATGCACGCTGCTGAGCTGTATTCCTGTTTACTTCTATACTATCAATAAGAAGGAACAAAAGGAAATTAAAGAGTTTATGACAAAAAAATTAGAAGCAGATAAAAATTGAGGTTGCGGAAAAAACGGCTAAAACCGTGCAGACCATAATTAGTTTTATAACTGCTGTTTATTTAAGATTTGTATGAAAATAGTATAAATCAAAAATCTTAATTGAATTTAAAGAAAAATGCGGTCGGAAATTTCCGGCCGCATTTTTAATCGCATTTTTTATTTGTTTGCGAGGTAGTTGTTTACTTCCTCAAGCACCTTATCTGCATCGAGACCGTGAACGGCGCAAGCTTACTCAAGCGTTTCGCCTGCCGACGCAGGGCAACCTACGCAGT
>CADBNM010000033.1 GCA_902796055.1 Oscillospiraceae bacterium | reverse complement strand
GCCCGAAAACGCTAAATTAAAACGCTAAATAAATTAAAAGAGGGAAAAGTATGATTTGCAAAAACTGTTCAGCCGAAAACGAAGAGGGCGCAAAGTTCTGTTCAAATTGCGGCGAGTCTTTTAAAGATTACTATAATATTAATACTGTTTTATCAAAGGAAGAGGATGAACCCGGCGAAAATAATATGCTTGAACCCGATAATCAAGAGGCTCAAAACGCGTCAAGCGCGCCCGTTCCGCCACATTACGCACCCGAGGCAAACGCTTATTATGCGCCGCCCGTAAATGATAATCCCTTCGGTGAATTTCCTTCAGACAAAAGCGGTTCTTATAATTCGGCTCCGGCACAGCCCTTTATGAACGCTGCGCCGCCGGTTCAGCCGATGCCGCCTTATCCTCCGCAGGGAGCGCCGTATCAGGCTCAATTTCTGCCGCAAACGCCTCCTGTATATCCTCCTATTCCTTATGGCTTTCCGCCCGTTGACCCGTTTCAGGGCAAAGCGACTGCGGCAAAGGTTTGCGGAATACTCTCTATAGTTATTACTTTAATCAGTTGTGGCGTATTGTGGATACCGGGTCTTATTTTGGGCATTATAGGTATTTCAATGGGTGCCGGCTACCAGAACAAAGTGCTCCCGCAAAATCGCTCAAAAGCAAGAACAGGCTTAATTTGCGGAATAATCGGAACGGCAATTTGTATTATTTTGTTTGTTTTAAGTTTGGTGCTCAGCAAGTATATGAATTCCTCCTCGGGACAGGATTTATACAGGCAATTCCAAGAGCAGTTTAACACAATAATAAGACCGTTTATATTCTAAATTTGATGATTGCACTATTGAGGGTGTCTCAATAGTGCCGATTTTTTGATATGATTAAGAAAAATGACGATATAAAATTAAAAATAGACTCCCTTTCAAATGATGGCAACGGCGTCGGCAGGTATGAAAATTTAGTTATTTTTGTACCCGAAACGGTTGTTGGCGATGAAATAATCGCACATATAGTAAAGGTCAAAAAAACCTATGCCTTTGCGATTGTTAAAGAGCTTATAAAGTCGGGTAAGAGCAGGATAGAAGCGGACTGCGCCGTTTCTAAGTCCTGCGGCGGCTGTGTTTTCAGGCATATGGCTTATGCAGCGGAGCTTGAAGCGAAGAAGGGCTTTGTCAACTCGGCTTTAGAGCGTATAGCAAAAAGCGATTTAAGAGCCGAGGAAATACTCTCAGCCTCTCCCGAGCGCTACAGAAACAAGGCGCAGTATCCGTTAAGGAAAGAGAGCGGCAGAATAAAAGCGGGCTTTTTTGCCAGCCGTTCGCACAGAGTTATCGAGTGCGATGACTGCAAACTTCAACCCGAAATTTTTTCACTTATAAAAAATGAAGTGGTTTGCTTTGCCGAAAAGAATAATATTTCCGTTTATGATGAACTCTCGCATACGGGGCTGTTAAGGCATATATTTTTGAGGCAGAGTAAGGACGGCGGACAAATCGCGCTGTGCATTGTAATAAACGGTGAAAGCCTGCCTTTAAGCGATGATTTCGTGGCTGTTTTTACTAAAAAATTCCCGCAGATAAAAAGCGTAACGCTTAATATTAATAAAGAAAAAAGCAATGTTATTTTAGGCGGCGAATATATCAATCTTTTCGGCGACGGCTATATTGAGGATGAACTCTTAGGCAAAAGGTTTAAAATAAACGCGCCGTCATTTTATCAGGTCAATCGCACTATGTGCGAAAAGCTTTACTTAAAGGCTACCGAATACGCCGACTTAAAAGAGGGCGAAACGCTTATCGATTTGTACTGCGGCATAGGCACGGTCGGGCTTTGCGTTGCAGGGAAAAACAATAAGCTCATAGGCATTGAGGTCGTACCCGAGGCTATAGTAAGCGCAAAAGAAAATGCGCGCCTTAATTCTTTTGACAACGCCGAGTTTATAGCCGCCGACGCTTCGGAAGCAACAGAACTTTTAAAAAGCAAAGGTATAAAGGCGGACTGCGTAATAGTTGACCCGCCGAGAAAGGGCTGCGATGAAAAAACCATCAGGAATATAGCGAGCTTTAACCCGTCGAGGGCGGTCTATATTTCCTGCAATCCCGCAACGCTTGCAAGAGATTTGGTGCGCTTTGAAACCCTTGGCTTCAAAGCCGAAAAAGCCACCGCCGCCGATATGTTCCCGAGAACCTCGCATGTTGAAACGGTAGTGTTGCTATCTCGGAAGTATTAAAAATGTAAATGTAAAAAAGCTGATGACGAAGCCGTCAATTCATTGAATAGTATTAAATAACCTTGTTTTTAATATAATTACTATATGGAATGGAATTTAATGTTTTTTGTAAATAGCATACTTTTGGGTGTCGGTCTTGCGATGGACGCTTTTTCAGTTTCGCTTGTCAACGGATTAAACGAGCCTGAAATGCGCCGCAGAAAAATGTGTGCGATTGCAGGCGTTTTTGCGCTTTTTCAGGCGATGATGCCCATGATAGGCTGGGTTTGCGTTCATACGGTTGTTCGGTATTTCAAATCGTTTGAGAAATTTGTGCCTTGGATTGCGCTTGCGCTGCTCCTGCTCATAGGCGGCAAAATGCTAATCGAGGGCATAAAGGGCGGCGAGAGCGAGCAAAGTGCAAGAGTCGGCTTGGGTGCGCTGCTCGTTCAGGGCGTTGCCACTTCGATTGACGCGCTATCCGTAGGCTTTACCATAGCGGAATATAACGCCGTAATGGCAAGCGCCTGCGCCGCGATTATTGCCGCCGTGACCTTTGCTATTTGCACAGGCGGGCTTATTATCGGCAGAAAATTCGGCACACGCCTTTCGGGTAAAGCCGACATTCTCGGCGGTGTAATCCTAATTGCAATCGGCTTGGAAATCTTTATAAAGGGCGTATTTTTTAACGGATGAGGCAGAGCCTTGTCCTCCTTGCGCCTGTGGCGCATATCAAGTGAAACATATAGAGCCGTTTCGGCATATCGACAACAAAAAATCGCCGTGAGCAAATCGCTCACGGCAGTTCTTTTTTATTTTAAATTTTATCAAATACCTTCTTTTTAAGCAAATCGCCAAGTAGTTTTACTATTACCGCAAATACAGCCGTAAACGCGCAACAAACAGCGATTTTAATTATCATTCTCTGCTCCATAAAGTACGCTTCGCAAAGGTAAATCGCCGCGCATTGCGCAAGGTAAATCGGCAGCGAATAGGAGCCTAAGAAGTAGCAAAGCTTATTATCGCAGATGTCGGGCTTAATTGTAATCGGGCTCATGGCGATAATTACGACTACAAAGAGCATTGAAAGCTCAATTATTTCAAACGAAGCCTTAACGGTGGAAACGATGTAGAACAGCGAAACGCCGAGGAAAACGAGCTCTATAAGCGTAAACAGCCATTTTTTCGCTTTGGAAAACTCAATTTTCGAGAGGTATCTGCTTATTTCAAACGCCGTTGTGCCGAGTGTGATTTCGGCGAAGGCGCGAAGCATTGATTTGTAAGCTATGCCCGCCCAATCGTAAACGCCTGTGAGTTTGTTTGTCGTCGCCTGACAGAAGCCGAGCAGGAAAAGCGCGATAATAGGTCCTATATAGCGTGTATATTTGTAGTAATGCTTTAATAAAATCGGGTAGATTATTGCCATAACAAGCAGCATTGCCGAAATGTACCATTCAAGGTGATTCGGATTTTTAAGCATCGCGCCGCTCATTTGGAATAAGAAAATGTTGGGTATGCTCTTAAATAAATTGAGTACGGTTGAGATAATGCCCGTTTTGTTAAGCAGGGTATATGCTACAAACGAAATAGCGAACGCCACCAAATGCTGCGGGAAAATGGAGAAGTACTTTTTCTTCATAAACATCAGCGAGTTTTTGGCAACCGACTTGTCTGCAAGCTCAATGCTTCCCGCGCTCAACTGCCTGTAAACGCTCCTTGCCATAAAGAAGCCCGACACAAGGAAGAAAAACTCAACACCCATAGCCCCGTGATGGAAGAACGACAGCTTTATCGGTCCTAAATTGTAAACAGGCGCATGGAGCAGGTACTTGTCAATGTGAAAGAACAGTACGCCCATGCAGAAAATAAATCTTAACAGCTCAATTTTTCCGTTTCTTTTCATAAAATCCACCTAAAAACAAGTATTTATAATATTATAACATATTTAAAATGAATTTAAAACCGCTTTTTTTATGCGGGCAAAAATTCCGACCCCCGTATCAGAGGGTCGGAAAATGTTTTTAATAATTATTTGGTTTTAACTGTTTTAATTTTGCTCCATGCGGAGTAGTAATTCTTGCCGCCTATGGTCTTGTATGTTCTTACTTTTACCTGATAGGTTGTTTTTGCCATAAGCTTTTTAGCAGCGTAAGAGGTTCTAGCTGCACCCTTGATTGCTATTGTTTTGCAATGCGGTGCGCCGCCTTTGCTCTGCGGGTCGAAGTATTTATAATTAATCTGATAACCGGTTACGCCTGCCTGCTTTGCCCACTTAGCGCTAAACGCTTTCTTTGCGGCAGTAAGCTTAGTCAGACCTGTGCCCTTGGGAAGAGTGGGAGAGGTAAGAACCGCGCTCCAGTTGGAGAAGTAGTTTTTACCGTCTGCGGCTTTGATGTAGAACCTTACTCTTACTTTGTAAGCCGAGCCGGAAGCAAGTTTTGTGAATACATATGCGTTTGCGCTAAGCGCTTTGGACTGAACTACCTTGCCGTTTAAAATAATCTGAGCCTGATAGCCTGTCGCACCGTTTACCTTGTTCCAGGCAATTTTTTCTGCCGCCGCTGTTCTTGCAGCGCATTTAACGCCTGAAACTTTGCCTGTGGGAGCCTTGAAAGCGGTTTTAATTATTTTGCCCGAAGCGTCTCTTTTAAGTTCGCCGCAAACGCATTTGTAGTAAGTGTAACCTAAAGTATTTGCAGTAGGCTTAACTATCGTTGCGGAATAGTTGTGTTCGGGAAGCGGATAGAGAGAATTATAATAATCAATAAGACCGATTAAAACATCCTTGGTTGCATATGCATCATATCCGGGAGCGTATGATGAACAATAAGCACCTGATTCGCCTTCGACCTCAAAGTTTTTGAGCATATTGTATGCTTCTTGGGCATCTTCGTTATCTGTTATGATGGAGAAGAAACTGAGTACAACCGCTGTGGTATCAACATTTTCAAAAATTTGCCAATCACTGTTGCAAATGTAGCCTGTAGTTCCTTTATAGTTGTTTAACAATAATGTTTTTAAATCTTCAATTGCTTCATCGCGCGCATTGAATAATTCCTCTGTAGGCGGAACCAAATATACGCCATAGCAAGCGCCCATAGCACCGGCGTTGTCGCCCGAGTAACCGTAATAGTAATAGCCTTCGCCTTTATGGAAGTCGGCATTCATAGCATTGAAGCAATCGGTTGTAAAGTCGTCACTAAAATTACTGTCAAGTATGTATCTGTAAAGATACGGTGAAGAAATGGCAGTACCTTTTGACTTCATTATTTCATAGAGGTTAACATTACCGTCACCGGTATTAAAATTCTTTGCGTCAACACCTAAGAATTCAAGGCACTTAATAGCCAATGCACAGTTGGCAGCGTCGCCGAGAGTGTTTTCTTTAACTGCGCTCTTAACGCTGTTGATGTAGTCTGCTCTGTAAGCATCGGGATTGCCTTCTGCTTGTAAATAAATCCAGAAATCACGACTTTCTGCCGCGCTGAAGGACTCTTTGCCTGCAAAGAGTTTATCTCTTGAAGCAACCATTTTGTTGTGAACTTGGCATTTCTGCGGCGTTGCAGCAAACGCCGAGAAGGGGATTATTGCTATAATCATTATTACAGCAAGAGAAATGGAAATGATTTTTTTCATAATGTGTTCTCCTTTATATTTTTTGCCCTGATTTAGTCGGGCTTATTTACGCTTTGTAAATCCACTTGATTGTGTCGCCGTTTTCGAGCGTGTATTTGTCGGCGGCTTTTGGCGGATAAGTGCCGTTAACAGTGTAGGTCCAGCCGCTGTATCTGCTTGTCGCTTTTTCCGCAAGCGAGCCGATTGCGCTTATATATTCGCCATACATAGTCTTGGTGGCGGTAAGGCTTACTCCCGCTTTGGCACAAGCGGCTTTGGTGGCAGTAAAAGCCGTGGCGCCTGCCTCTAACTCAATTTCAAAACCATTGAGGTAGTAGTTGGGAATACCGTCAACCTTGCCGACAGCCGCCGTGCAGTCAACCGTTATTTTAACACTGACAGAGCTGCTTTTCGTAGTTGCAGTGCTCTGTTTTTTGGTGGTGGTTTGTCCTTTTTTGTCACCGCTTTTTTTCGGCGCGGTTTTTTTAGGAGTGCTTTTTTTGGATTGAGCCTTTTTAGTCGCGTTCTTTTTAGACTGAGACGATTTTTTTTGGCTTTTTTCGTTTTTTTCAGCCTTCGATGTCGCTTTTTTTGTTTCGCTTTTTTTCTTTTGGGAGTCGTCTGCTTTTTCGGAGGTTGATTTTTTTGCTTTTTTGCTCTTTTTATCGCTCTTTTCTTTTTTGCTTTCGGCAGAAGCGGATGTTGTAACTTCGCCGCTGTCCTCGCTGACGCTTACGGCTGAGCTTAAGGGCGTGGTATCGGCTTTCCTCGTGCAGGAAGCCGCGCTGAAAGCAATAATAATTATAAGAATAAAACAATTTAGTTTTTTAAGCATAAAAAATCCCTTCGCTCTTTAGAGCAAAAGGAGAAAAGCCGAAAATCACGGGAGGACTCTGCTTAATTTAAAAGTATAAATAATACAGAGTACATTTCAATTCTTTATCATTGCCCTAAAGAATATCGCTGATTAAACAGCGGCTCGTCTCCTGACTTTCGGTTAAGGCGCCTTCTCGTTACAATGGCGTTGCTCCACACTATACAGTGCCGATTACAGTAATGGC
>CADBNM010000032.1 GCA_902796055.1 Oscillospiraceae bacterium | reverse complement strand
AGGCACGAGCGTTAAGCAAAACAATCCTGTGAATTGTTTTGTAGCGAGTGGTGGTGAAATCGGTACCGAAACCGCAAGGTTTGGGTGCAATTCTATAACTGTTGTCAGACGAGAAAAAGTCAAGCGAAAGAATCGTCCCTTCTTCCCATTTTTTCCAAAGAAGTGTTGACAACAAAAAACTCGACGACTATAATTATTGTTAATAAAAACCTCATTTTTGAAAGGAGAAACGCAATGAAATCTATTGTAAAAACAATCTCAACTTTTATG
Organism: Oscillospiraceae bacterium; assembly: GCA_902796055.1. Lineage (GTDB taxonomy): Bacteria > Bacillota > Clostridia > Oscillospirales > Acutalibacteraceae > RUG714. The sequence continues at coordinate 5,002 of CADBNM010000032.1, read as the reverse complement.
ATTGTTATATCGGTTCTTGCTATTTTGATGGGAGGGGCGCTGATTGCTTATCCCGACATGTCGATACTTGTTTACGGCATCATGTTAAGTGCGTATTTGATTGTGCAGGGCATCGTATTGATTGTTCTCGACATCAAAGCGTGGCGCATGTACGTCCCGTTTGACGGTTTGTTAAAAGGCATTTTGTCTCTTATTCTCGGTATCCTGCTGATAAAGAATTTAACAATGGAGGGTATGGCGGCATATCTCGGCATTGTTTTTGGCATTTATATCATTATTTACGGCATTAGCGGCATCAAAACTTCGGTATTGATGCGGCGCACAGGCGCACCGTGGGTGCTGATGCTCATCATCAATATTATCAGCATTCTGTTCGGTTGTATGGTTCTCTATTCGCCGATTTTCTCCGCACTTACTCTGACCGTTTACGCAGGCATTGTTTTAATTGTGGAAGCAATTATTACTATTATCCTGATGATTATCATGAGGAAACACGAAGCGGAAGTCGAAAAAATCATTATTGAAAAAGTAAACGAGATAGAAGCACAAGAAGCACAAGAAGTACAAGAAGCACAAGAAGTACAAGAAGTACAAGAAGTGCAAGAAGCGCAAGAAGCGCAAGAAGCGCAAGAAGACACCGATAAATAATCACAAAAGCACAAAACTTAACAGCAAAAGCCTCCCGCGAATTTTATCGCGAGAGGCTTTTTATCATTAAAAATCAAGCCGTTTTATCAAAAGTTATTGCGAGAAGGTCGGTTGTCACTTGTTTGCCACTTGCCTTGAAACGCATATCAACATTACCGGTTAATTGAAATCCGTCATCGGTCATTTGCCGGCGCGCTGTTGACAATTCTTTCTCGTTTTGAAAACCTGTTCTTGCGTCTTTGTTGAAGACAACGATGAATGTATCGCCATCCAAGGCTGATTTCATTCCTTCATTTCCCCTACTCTCTTCAAGCGCATTATTGCAAATAGTTATTCTCCATGTTATTATTTACATATACATTATTTTTAAGGTGAGTTTTAGATTATGGCAGAACAATCCGTAAAAGAAAAGGCTGTAGGTTTGATGAACAATGTCAAATACTACTGGAAAGAGCCTCCGAAGGGCAAATATATGTCCTTCAAGGAAGTTGCCTCTTATGCGTTCGGCGGTATCGGCGCATATTTCATTATTCAACTTGGTTCAACGCTTATCGTAAGCACGACGAATATTATCGTCAGTACGGCAATCGGAGTTGAACCGACCCATTCATACATAATTTATCTTATTGCAACCATATTGAACATTCCGCTGACCGCCGTCAGAGCGAATATGATTGACAACACGCGAGGCAAGGGCGGTAAATACAGACCCTACCTGCTTTCAATGGGTATTCCCACAACGATACTGGCGCTGATATATGTCTGGTTCCCTTATGAGCAGATGTATAACCTTTTTCCCGGGCAGATGTTTAGGCTTGAAAAGGGATATCTGATTAAAGTAATTGTTGTTTTTATATGTAATCTCGGCTTGCACTTTTTCTTCTTCTTCTTTAAAGACGCATATGAAAACCTTATTCATGTTCTTTCCCCAAACACGCAGGAGAGAACGGATGTACTTGCAATAAAGGCGGTTGTTTATTCGCTTGCACCGTCAATAATGAATTTTATTAATCCGCTTATAGCGCAGATTACACAAAAAGACCAATCCGATATTCTCATTTACAGAATCGCTTACCCGATTTATGCGGTAATCGGTATCGGCTTAACCATAGTTGTTTTTGCCAACACAAAGGAAAAAATCGTTCAGGCAAAAACGCACACAATTCAAATCAGATTTATCGACGCGCTTAAAGAGGTTGCCAAAAACAAATATTTCTGGATTATCTCGCTTGCGGGTTGGCTCGGATTCCTTGAGCTCGCTTATTACAATATTCTTTACTACAACCAAAACTATGGGCGCACCGTTCCCCCCGCAACCTACGGCGTGGCATGGGTACTAATCGGCAATGCGTCGCTTTGGGGTATGATTGCCGCACCGTTCTTTGTTAAGCGCTTTGGCAAAAAGGCAGTGCTTATCGCAGTTAATTTGATGAACGTTGTGTGCATTCTGCTTATGCTCATCAATGTTAAAAGTTTCTGGTGGCTTGTTATCTGCATATGGGCGAATTATCTTTTCAGCGCATTTGAGCAGATTACAACGCCTGCAATCCAAGCAGATATACGCGATTATCAACAATACCGCTCAGGTGAACGAATTGACGGTATGTTTGCCGCCGTTGCCACAATCGGCAATCTTGTTACCCTTGCAACCTCCGCCGTTCTCCCCGCAGTTCAGACAAAATTCGGCATCTACGAGGGTAACGGTTACGAAAAATCATTTGATATTCTTTTTGTTGACACGGGCGAAAGCGGTCTGCTTTGGAAATTCCTGCCTGCACTCATCATTATGTGTGCGGTTGGCGCCTTCCTTAATGTTGTACCCTATTTCTTCTATGATTTTACCGAGAAGAAGCAAAAGAGCGTTATTCGCGTGCTTCAGGTAAGGGCTATGTTTGAGGACTTTACAAACGGCGCGCTCAAAAACAGCCAGCTCGTTGAAGCGGTTGACCTTGTTAACAACGCAAAGCAAATGGCTGCCGCAGAGCCTAAAACTCCCGATAAAAAAGGCGGCAAAAAGCAATACCGCGCAGACCTTGAATACAACGAGGAAATTGAAATTTCCAAGTTCGTCTGCAAGGAGCTTGAAAAATTTGACACCCCGCTTTACATGCACCAGATTGAGGTTTCACAAGGCGTGTTTGAGGCAGGGCTTGACCATATAAGAAATCTCGACCTTGCAACCGCAAGGCAGGAGCTTGCCGCCGCAAAGGCAATGCCGACGGGCAATGAGGATGAAAAACAGCTTCGCAAATTTAAGATTGAATTTGCAAAGAAAAACATCTCCGCTAAAAAATCATTTGATAAATACTACGGCACAACTAAAGAATTTGCAGAGCCGGATATGGCTGAGCTTACCGCCCTGTTTGACAAAGAGGACGAAATTGACGAGGAAATCTTTGAGCTTGTAGGAATGCAGAACACCGCCAAGAAGGCAGGCGATAAAGCGCTTGTTTCCGAGTTCAAGGGCAAAATCAAAGCATTGCAGGCAGATAAGAAGCAGACGCAGAAGGATGCAAAGGTGCTTATGGACGAGCTTGCAAAATTCGGCAGAGCCGCAAAGCCGTATAACGACGCAAAGAAACTGCTTACTCAGCAGGAAAATTACAGCCACTTTGACGAGATTGCCGCACTTTACGACGAGGCTAAGTTGAAGGCTGACGAAGAAGAAAGAGAAAAAGAAGCCGCCATTGCAACAAAGAAGGCAGAGGAAGAGGCTGAGCTTGCCACACGCAAGGCTGAGAAGAATAAAAACAAAGGCAAATAGCAATATGAGTTTAAATAATATGTTGGAAAAGCTTGTAACAAAAGCTTTCGAAGTACTTAAGCTTAACCCTGTTATGCAGCGTGAAAACACTGCAAAGGGCAAAAAGGTCGTCTTTGAGGATATGCCCGAAAAGGCGCGCGCTGCATCCGAAGAAAGCATTGTGTTGCTCAAAAACAACAATAATATTCTGCCCATTAAGGCAGAGCAGACCGTTGCCGTTTTCGGCCGCTGCCAGCACGACTGGTTTTATGTCGGCTACGGCAGCGGGGGCGATGTTCACGCGCCGTATAAAATCAGCCTGATTGACGGGCTTAATAATAACGGCGCTAAGCTTTACACACCGCTCGTTGAGGAATATGCCGAATGGAGCAAGGCAAATCCCGTAAAACACGGCATTTGGGGGCATTGGCCTAGAAATTATCCCGAAATGAAAATTTCCGCCCACAGCGTTAAAGCCGCCGCAAAGCAAAGCGATTTGGCGCTTGTTGTTATCGGCAGAGCCGCGGGTGAGGACAGAGAAAACATCCTTAAAGAGGGCAGTTATTATCTTACCAAAACCGAGCTGGACTTGCTTGAACTTGTTACCGCTAATTTTGACCGTGTTGCAGTTATTATGAACTGCGGCAACATTATTGATATGAAGTGGACGGAGAAGTACGAAGATAAAATTTCCGCAATAGTATGCGCTTGGCAGTGCGGAATGGAAAGCGGAAATGCGATTGCAAACGTGCTGTGTGGCAAGGTAAGCCCAAGCGGCAAGTTACCCTGTGAAATTGCAAGGAATTATGAAGATTACCCCTCCTACGCTGATTTCGGCGGCAAGGATTTTAACAATTACAAAGAGGACATTTTTGTCGGCTACCGCTATTTTGAAACCTTCTGCCCTGAAAAGGCGCTGTTTCCCTTCGGTTTCGGTTTAAGTTATACCGAATTTGAAATTGAGCCGAAAAAGTTTACCGGAACCGATAACGGCTTCGAGTTTATAATCACGGTTAAAAACACAGGCAAATGCAGCGGCAAGGAGGTTGTTCAGATTTATCTTGGCGCTCCGCAGGGAAAGTTGAAAAAGGCGAAAATGAGCCTTGTTGCCTTCGCAAAAACAAAGTCCCTTGCGCCCGAGGAAAGCGAGGATATTACCCTTACTTGCTCGCTTTACGATATTGCTTCGTTTGACGATACGGGCAAAACGGGCAACAAATTTGCCTTTGTGCTTGAAGAAGGCGAATACCGATTTTATGCCGGCAACAGCGTTCGCGCCGACAAGACCGCAGGCAGCGTATGGCTTGAATACACCGTTACCGAACAGCTTGACGAGGTTTGCGGTGTTAAAAACGAATTTAAGCGTTTAACAGTTTCCGAGGAAAATGGCTCGCTTTTACCCGCTTACGAAACGGTTGAAGCAAGCGCGCCATATCTGAAAGACAGAATTCTTAAAAATCTGCCCGAGGAAATCGGCTTTAAGGGCGATAAAGGTCATAAATTCAGCGAGGTTGCCGAGGGCAAAATTACGCTTGATGAATTCATCGGTCAGCTTGACAAAAAGGAACTTGAGGCGCTCACCCGCGGTCAGGGTATGATAGACAGCAAATT
>CADBNM010000031.1 GCA_902796055.1 Oscillospiraceae bacterium | reverse complement strand
TTACGCTTACTCTAATATTTTTTTCTTCAATTATATTCGGGCAAATCGCCCTTTCGCCTTTAATGCCGAAGGAATCCGAAAACCAACTCATAATACCCTCCCAAAACATAATTATAATTATTTTACCATATTATAATTGCTATTACAACAAAGTATAAAAGTAAAAATATACAAAAAATTAAAAATAATTTTATATGTATTGGTTATTGCGAAATAAGAAATAAAGTTATATTATATTATTATCTATATTTGAAATGAGGTTTATTATGGGATTTGGGAAGAAAAAAGCCAAGGCATATGACCCCTTAAGACCTAACCAAATAGGAATTAAAGAGGCAATGGGCTATATGCTCGGCGACGCGGGAAACTTGTTTGTTTTAACCTATGTTTCCTCTTTCTTAAAGGTATTTTATACCGATGTTCTTTTGATTTCACCCGGTAATGTTGCAACTCTTTTTCTTGTAACAAGACTTTGGGACGCGGTTAACGACCCGCTTTGGGGCGGCATAGTTGCAAAGCGCCCGCCGGGAAAGGACGGTAAGTTCAGACCCTACTTAAAGTGGATAGCCGTACCTGTTGCGGTGGCGCAGCTGCTTTGCTTCTACAATTTTACGACTATTCCGAAAGTCGGCGAAAATCCAACCTTTGTTTTGATTTTAGCATATGTAACTTACATCACCTTCGGTATGATGTATACGGGCATTAATGTGCCTTTCGGCTCGCTTGCAAGCGTTATTACCGACGACCCCGAGGGCAGAACGCTCCTGTCTACCTTCCGCTCAATCGGCGGCGGTATCGGCGGCGCAGCTCCCCTGCTTTTGGCTCCGTTCATCATCTATTCGAAGAAAACGGACGCCGTAACGGGCGAAACCATTTCCGTTGCAAACGGCAAGGGTATGTTTACCTTCGCTATTGCAATGTGCATTATGGCGATTATCTTCTACCTCGCCTGCTACAAATCGACCAAAGAGAGAGTTAAGTCGGTACATAATCCGCAAGTTAACATTAAAGATACTTACAAGAGTATGTTTACCTCGCGCCCGTTTGTCGTGCTTGCGATTACAGGTATACTCATCAGCGGTCAGCTGCAGTTCGCTTCTCTTAACCAATATCTTTACAAAAACTACTTTGAAAACGCTAACCTTTCGGTTATAGGCACTATAGCGCAGTATCTGCCGATGGCTATAATGATACTTGTAACTCCCGCCCTCTCAAAGAAGTTCGGCAAGAAGGAAATATCCTCCTTCGGCGCAATGTTCGCGGCTATTGCGGCAGTTGCAACCTTCCTGCTCAGGGGCACCTTCAAGCCTCACGGCGATACATATACTATCGTTGTTTATATGGCGCTGCTGTTCATCATCGGCTTCGGTTATTCCTTTGTTTCAATTACAAACTGGGCAGTCGTTGCGGATGTTATCGACTATCAGTATGTTAAAACCGGCGTTAAGAGCGAAAGCGCAATTTATGCGGTTTACACCTTCGCGAGAAAATTAGGTCAGACCGCGGCGGATTACGGCGGACTTCTTCTGCTTGAAAAATTTGCTCACTATAACTCCGAGCAAATGTCAAACGCAGGCTATGTTCCGGGCGTAAGCGACAGGATTTTAACCATTTGCACGATTATTCCCGCAATAACCTATACGCTTATTTGGCTGCTTTATAAATTTGCTTATCCGCTTACAAAAGAAAAACTTGAACCGATTTATAAAGAGGTTCGCGAAGCAAACGAAGCTATCGCAAAAGAAGAAGCAGCGGAAGAAACCGAATAATAAAACAAATTCCCGACGGATTTCCGTCGGGATATTTTAATGAAATTCACCTGCGATTAGCGACATGTCTTTTTGAAATATATCTCAGATTTTTATACATTTTTGTTATAAATCTTGCAAATCAGAACAAAATATAGCATGATTAATTAATAAAAATGCCGTTTGCGGCAAAAATATTAAATGAGGTGCTCTATGGAAATTAAAAGAGATGTTTATCTTGAAAGACTTATTACAAGACGGCATAACGGCTTTATTAAGGTTATCACCGGTGTCAGACGAAGCGGTAAATCATATTTAATGAATAAAATTTTTTATAATTATCTTATCTCCGACGGAGTTGATGACAAGCATATTATAAGATTTGCATTTGATTCAGCGGAAGATTTGCTTTTTATTGATGAAGATATTTTAGAAATAAGCGAGCAGAACAGAAAAGTCAATCCAAAAAAGTTTATGAAATATATTTCCTCAAAAATTAAAGATGACGACATGTATTATCTATTACTTGACGAGGTGCAATTGCTTGGTAACTTTGAAGCGGTTTTAAACGGTTATTTGCGAAAAGAAAATATGGATATATATGTTACCAGCAGTAATTCAAAATTTTTATCAAGCGATATACTGACCGAGTTTGAAGGCAGAGGCGACGAAATTCATATTTTACCTTTGGCATTTTCAGAATTCTATTCCGCTTATAACGGCACGAAAGAAGAAGCCTTTGATGAATATATGATTTACGGTGGACTGCCGGCAATTACCTCTATGCTTACAGACGAGCAAAAAGTTAATTATTTGACTGCGCAAATGAATAATGTGTATATTAAAGATATAGTTGTACATAACAATCTGAATTCCGACCTTGAAATCAGTGAACTTGTAGATATTTTAGCATCGGGTATCGCATCGTTAACAAATCCCAGAAAACTTGAAAATACTTTTAAATCTGTAAAAAAATCCACTCTTAGTGCAGTTACTATTGACAAATATATCGGATACTTGAAGGAAACATTTTTGCTAAGTCAGGCAAAACGATATGATGTCAAAGGCAAAAAATATATCGGCACGCCGTATAAACTGTATTTTGAAGATACAGGTCTGCGTAATGCCCGATTAAACTTCAGACAGATTGAAGAAACCCATTTAATGGAAAACATAATATACAATGAACTGCGTTACAGAGGATACAGTGTTGATGTAGGAGTAGTAGAATTCAGAGAAAGAACTGATGAAGGCAAAGAAATCCGCAAACAGGTTGAAATAGATTTTGTGGCTAATCAAGGCAGTAAGCGTTATTATATTCAATCTGCTTATGAAATACCGAATAATGAAAAATGGGAACAGGCAACAAGACCTTTTGACAAAACCAATGACTCTTTCAAAAAAATTGTAATTGTCGAAAAGAGCATTAAACCCCGCAGAGATGAAAAAGGCTATTTGATGATGGGTATAAAAGAATTCTTACTTGATATAAACAGTCTTGAAAAATAAAGGTTTTATCTGCTTTTTATAATCAAAAATAACAAAAAAGCGATGTTGCAAAATGCAACATCGCTTAATTTTTATCGGGTGCGGGTGTTCCCGCCCATAACATTTGCGAAGCGAATATATCACTCGCCAACGGCGAATACCACATCCCGAAAGGGATATATCACTCGTGCGTAGCACGAATATCACCGAGATAAAAAGGCAACGCCTTTTTATCTCAGCGCAAGCGACACTACGCCGAATGCCGCGCTGATTATAAAGGATACACCGACAATAACGGAAATAACCGCTTGGCTCTGGTGATTGAAAACAATCATAAGTATGCCTAAAGCCGCCAAAACTATTCCCAAAATAAAGCCTGCCTTCCACCACGAAAAGCCTCTGTTTTTATCTCTCACAGAGAAATAAATGAGTATCATTCCGCTTAGGAAAATTAAAATCGCAAAAACATATATCGCTAAATCGGCTATAACATCGGGATTTGCAAGGCAAAAGACGCCGCCGAAAAATTCCAGCACGCTCCAAATGAGTCCGAAAACGGTGGTTGAGCCTTTTGAAGCAAAAAAGAGTATAATTCCCGTTATGCCCAAAAGCAGCAACGCCCCGCCTGTGACATAGCCTAAAATATTAAAAATGCTGTTTCTTGCAATAATGAAAATAAGACCTAACGCTAAATTAACTGTCGCATAAATAAGCCTCGGACCAAAAAGCTCCTTGCGGATTCTCTTGCTCGTTGCTTTAGGGTCAACTACGATTATTTCTTCATCTACATATTCATTATATTTATCATCAGCCATTGTTTTCACCTGCCAGTTTTGCCTTTATCTTAGCAAAAAATCCTTTCTTCTCAGGTTCGGGCGCTCTCGCGCTTTCAAAGAAGTTTACAATATCCTCTTCTCTGTCAAGCGCAATGTTTTCGCCGCGTTTAAATACTAAGGTGCCGTTGCCGACATCAAAAGCCTTGATATCGCCGACATCCAAATTTATATTAAAATCGCTCTGCCTGATTTGCAAATCAAGCAGCTCATACTGTACAAGGTCGGACGCGCGCTTTAATACAAATGTAGCGCTCTTGGAAGAAAAGCCGTTTTTATTCGCTCTCATAGTAAGGCTCATAACCTTATATGCGCCCATATCCTTAAGCGGCTCAACGGGCAGGTTCATCATCGCACCGCCATCCATAAAGGAATAGCCGTCATACTCGCTGACCGTTATTACTCCCGGGAAGGAGCACGACGCTCTGATTGCCTGTGAAATCGTCGGATTGTATATTACTATAGCGTCTCTGCTCGGAACGAAGTTTTTAACATTGGTAAAATATGTAACCTTGCACTTATCGCACTCGGCGGCAACGATTATAAGCGGCTTTTGAATATCCGCCATATTTTTTATCTCATATTTTGCAAAAAACTCATCGAGCACGGAGATTATTTTGTCGCCGTCAACCATGCCGTTGATTTTATTTTTAGTGGGCTTGAGCATACTGAGCTCGGGATGGGAGAAAACCTTGTTTTCGGTAAACCTGTTTTCAAACGATTGAAACTGCTCGTAAATTTCCTCGCTTTTTAATCCCATTGCAACAAGAGTTGCAACAAACGAACCTATAGATGTACCTGCGACCATATCGACTTCATAGCCGTGCTTTTCCATTATTTTAAGTACGCCCAGCTGAGCGTAGCCCCTTACGCCGCCGCCTGCAAGCGCAAGCCCCACAGGCTTTTCGGGCAATTCAAATTGTGAAAGATAAGGCACTTTTTAACTTCACCCCTATTTATACTTGTGCTTAATAAGTTTTAATAAACTGTTCGAGCCGTCAGCGTCCTGCGAAAGCTCCCAAATCATAATTCCGCCGTACTCTTTCGAGAGATCGGCTTTAGCTTTAATTGTTTGCTCACCGTTATATGCGTAGCCGTTTGAAGAATCCTTGTTCTTAGCCGATGAATCCTTGGAGAGGATATAGCGGTAGGACGCCGCCGAGCCCCAATCCATTTCACCTGACTGAGTATAGGAATAACCGTAAAACGGTACGCCTAAAATCAGTTTATCTTTATCAATTCCCTTGTCCACATGGTATTCAAGCTCATATTTTGCATATTCATAGGTCGAATGATTTTCGTGGTCTGCGTTGTTATCGTAAGCCATAATCATTATGTAATCAAAGCAGTCCATGGCGGTGCTGCTGATGTTGTCCGTATACCAGCTCGCAACCGCAGCGGAGAGAATCAAATCGTTTTTTTTGCACTCCTTCCTTAGCGCTACCATCCAATCCTCAAAATATTCCCACGCGGGAGAGGAGGCGATAAACTCAAAATCAATATCCACACCGTCAAGCTCATATTCCTTGCAGTAATTGATTATGGTTTCGTTAAAGCGGGTTATACCCTCGGGATTGCCTCGCATAAGCGCATTATAATTAGTGCTTGAAATTGCACCGCCGCCAAAGGAGGCAACTGCCTTTACATTGTTATCGTGGCAGGTTTTAACGATTTTTCTCATGGTTTCATCGCTTATCTGATTGCTGAGATTTCCCGAAGAATCGGGGTTGGTAAAAGCGATATTGAGATGTGTAAGAGCGTCGAAGTCAATTTTATCAAGGTAATCGACCGAATAATAGGGCAAATAGCCTATAACCTTACCTTTCATATGCTTGCCGCCCGACTTTTTGCCGCCTAAAGAAATAACAATAACGACAACTACCGCCAAAACAATAACGCCTAATCCGATTTTTACTGTTTTATTGTTTTTGTAATCTGCCATACTCATTTAATGTCTATTTCTCTGTCCTTGTAATAATACTTCCTGTCGTTTTCATTTATCTTTCTCGCAACGCGGCACGGATTACCGTAAGCCACAACGCCTGCGGGAATGTCCTTAGTTACTACACTGCCCGCACCGATTACCGAATTATCTCCAATCGTAACGCCAGGCAAAATAATTGCACCTGCGCCTACCCAAACGCAATTGCCGATTTTAACAGGCAGATTGTACTGATACTCTTTTTCTCTGAGCTCGGGCAAAACAGGATGCGCCGCAGTACAGACAATTACATTCGGACCGAATTTTACATCGTTGCCGACTGTTATTTCGGCATCATCAACCAGCGTAAGCCCGAAGTTTGCATAAATGTGTCTGCCGAAACGCACATTCATTCCGCCTAAATTTGCGTGAAACGGTGTTTCAATATAGCAGTTTTCACCTATCGAAGCAAACATCCTTTTTAAAAGTGCCTGCTTCTGTTTTTGCTGACTCGGCTTGAGTGAATTGTACTCAAAAAGCATATCAAGGCGCTGTATCTGCTCCTTGGCAAGCTCCTCGTCGCCGGGAAGGTATAGCAGTCCGAGGTCTTTTCTTTCTCTCTCGGTCATTACTCGGTTTTCTCCAAAATCTTATCTGCAGCCGGCTGAATATCATCGGTATTTGCAAGCTCAACCGTGCCTTTGTCTACCATTTTTGCATTGACTGTCTGCACGGGCAGCTGAGCGAGAATATCCACGCCGAAGTCTTTTGCAACTTCAGCCAATTTGCTCTCACCGTAAAGATAATGCTTTTTACCGCATTCATCGCACTCAAAGTAACTCATATTCTCAACTATGCCTAAAATCGGAATGTCCATCATTTTAGCCATTTTATATGCTTTTTTAACTATCATCGTTACCAAGTCCTGCGGGGTTGTGACAACAACTATGCCTGTTATCGGCAGGGTTTGGAATACGGTAAGCGGAACATCAGCCGTACCGGGAGGCATATCAACGAGCATATAGTCTATATCGCCCCAAACGACATCGCTCCAGAACTGACCGAGCACGCCGTTAATAACGGGCGCGCGCCATACTACGGGGTCGTCCTCATGTTCGAGTAAAAGGTTTGTGCTCATAAGCTTAATTCCCGTTTTGGTTTCGGCGGGGGGTATGCCCATTTCGTTTTGCATAGCCCTGTCGTGAATGCCGAATGCCTTGGGGATTGAAGGACCTGTCACATCAGCGTCAAGCACTGCAACGGACTTGCCCATATTGTGAAGCGCAACAGCCAAAAGCGAAGTTACCATGCTTTTGCCTACGCCGCCCTTACCGCTTACAACGGCAATGACATTTTTAATATTGCTGAATTGATTTTGTTCAATTAAGAACTCTTCTTTTGATTGCTTTCTTGAGCCGCAGTCAGCGCTGCACGAAGAGCAATCGTGATTACATTCTGCCATTGTTATATCTCCTATTTATTAGTTTTATGATTAAATGTGGGTACCATAGCCTCAAGCTGCTTAATAACACCGTTGGAATTGTTGCGCTTGCTTATTTTTTTAAGCGTTTCAAGGTCTGTTTTAAGCTGTTCGTCATCAACATCTATCTGAGTGCCGATAAATATTTTCTGATTGTCGGTTTTTTGAAGTCCTTCTTCGCTCATAAGCAGCTCTTCATAGAGCTTTTCGCCCGGTCTTAAGCCTGTAAATATTATTTTGACATCCTCATAGGGCTTCTTGCCGTATATCTTAATAAGATTTTCGGCAAGAGTTAAAATCTTGACCGGCTTGCCCATATCAAGCACAAATATTTCTCCGCCCGACGCCATGGAGCCTGCAGTAAGAATAAGCGATACGGCTTCGGGTATAGTCATAAAATAACGGATAATGTCGGGATGAGTAATAGTTAGCGGCTTACCGTTTTCTATTTGCTTTTTGAACAGCGGAATAACCGAACCGTTCGAGCCTAAAACATTGCCGAAGCGCACCGCAACATATTCCGTGTTTTCGGAATTATTTGAAAAATACTGCACTATCATTTCGCACAGGCGCTTTGTTGCGCCCATAACATTTGTCGGATTTACCGCTTTATCGGTTGAAACGAGCACAAATTTTTCCGCGCCGTATTTGTCGCTTAGCTGCGCGGTATTAAGGGTGCCGAAAACATTGTTCTTAACCGCTTCCTCGGGCGAGGTTTCCATAAGCGGTACATGCTTGTGCGCGGCAGCGTGGAAAACCAACTGAGGCTTATATTCCGCAAATATTTTTTCGAGCTTCTTTTCGTCCCTGACAGACGCGATAAGCACTTTTAAATTATCGGAGTCCGCAATACCGTTCATTACAAGCTCCTGCTGTATATCATAAGCATTGTTTTCATAAATATCCACAATAATGAGCAGCTTAGGCGAATAACTCATTATCTGCCTGCAAAGCTCGGAGCCGATTGAACCGCCGCCGCCCGTTACCATACAAACCTTGTCCTTGATAAAGTTTCCAAGCGCAGTAGTATCAAGCTCCACGGGGTCTCTGCCAAGCAAATCCTCAACATTAATCTTTGTGGTTTGAGTTACGATAGATTGCCCTGAAATAAGCTTTGAAAGCTCAGGCATTATCTTGATTTCACACTTTGTATTAGAGCATTTTTCAAGTATTTCCGCCCTTTTAAAGCCGGGGCAGCTCGGTATTGCGAAGAATATAACATCAACGCCCGTTTTTTCGCATATTTCTTCAATATCGGCAGTGGTTCCGATAACATAATGCGAATTAACCCTTTCATTGAGCTTGTTGGCGTCATCGTCAACAAAACCTACAATATTGTAACTGAAATCCTTATTTCCGGAGTTTCTTGCATTGTCAATTTCCGTCGATATCATTCTTCCCGCGTTGCCCGCGCCGACAATAAGAGCTTTCTTTAAAACATCTTCCTGCCCGCTTGCCCTAAGGGTTATAAAATATTTCTTTGCAAGAATTCTTGAAACAATAAAAATACAAACCGTTACGCAGTAGGTAGAAACAATATAGAAAAGGAATTCCTTATCATAAGCCTTAAATATTTTCAATTTTAAAACATAGTCAAGAGTATAAGTGACAGCCGAGCCGATCGTTAAAGCGACTACCGAAGAAACAATATCCTTTGCCGATAAAAACTTCCACGCTTTCCTGTATTCTCCCGCAACACTCAAAGAGAAAAAGTTGAGAATTGCAAAAAACAAGCTCGAAGCTACAACATCTTTAAAAAGCAACAATGAATGACTCGCCTTATGCGCAAAGTAAAGTCCGAAAAGTGCAGTCGCCAAAAGCACCGCGAAATCGAACGCCATTATTAAAAACTTTCTGTGACTGAAATTCTCTCTCATTTAATATCCCCTGATTATATATTTTCTATTATATTTGCCTATAATCAGATATATTATAGCACTTATTATATAATAATACAACAAAAATATTCGCGATGTATTAGCTGCTAAAACACCGCTTAATATTACATGGCACGCAACGCCCGTCCTCAACTTAACTTCGCAGAAATCAAACACACTGAAAAAGGCGCGCCTTTCAGGTGAGCGTCCATAACGAAGTTTGGCTTAGCGTTGCACCCTAAATCGACAGATTTTATGTCAGAATAAAGCAAAAACAGCACATCAGGATGACACCTATGTGCTGTTTTCAACGCACTTATTGTGCGAAAAGATTG
>CADBNM010000030.1 GCA_902796055.1 Oscillospiraceae bacterium | reverse complement strand
GAGTAACCCCACTCCCGAAATTATGCCCGACCTCGCTAAAGAAGCAGGCGCTGCAATCGTTGGTACAGGCCGTTCGGACTTCCCGAATCAAATTAACAATGTTCTTTGCTTCCCCGGTCTTTTCAGAGGTGCTCTTGACGCTCGCGCAAGCGACATCACGGAAGGTATGAAGATTGCCGCTGCTTACGCACTTGCAGACTTCATCCCCGCTGACCAGCTCACCGCTGACCACATCATTCCTTATGCATTTGACGAAGGCGTTAAGGAAGCTGTTTCAAAGGCAGTTTATGAGGCTGCTTTCAAAGACGGCGTAGCAAGAGTTGATTATGACGAAAACTACGGCAAGTAAGAGCCTGACTGCAATCAGTCAGAACCTTGGCGTTCGCAATCTACGATTGCTCGGCTAAATAATTTATAAAAGATTAATCATTTAGCCAAAATGGCTAAAGCACCCGATACGGAATTCCGTATCGGGTGCTTTCTTTAAGTTAATAAGTAATAGTGAAAAGTGAAGAAGTGCGGGCAGGACGCCCGCACCCGTTTTATAACCGAAAGTTTCTGCTATATAGAATCGGAGAGAAATCTTAAATAGTTTTATAGGCTGGTGTTATATTACTTCAGATAATACCTTTTTAAGCGTGTCTGCGGACTTTTTCAGGCTCTCACTTTCGCTCTCGTTAAGTTCTATTGGCACTAACGCCTCAACGCCGTGTTTGCCGACTATTGCGGGCATACTGAGAGCTACATCGCTTATACCGTAATTCCCCTTCTGTACGCTTGAAACGGGCAAAACGGACTTCTCATCTCTCACTATCGCCTCGCAAATCCGCTTAACGCTCATAGCGATTCCGTAATAGGTCGCGCCCTTTTTCTCGATTATTTCATAGGCGGAGTTTTTAACGCTGTCGGCAATTTCATTCATAGCCTTATTATGATTATAATGCCCGCGCATTTCGCAAAAATCACTTAACGGTACGCCAGACACATTCACACTGCTCCACGCGGCAATCTCGCTGTCGCCGTGTTCGCCTATAATGAAAGCGTGAACGCTCCTCGGGTCAACGCCCAAGTGCTCGCCCAAAAGGTATTTGAGTCTTGCGGAGTCAAGCACCGTGCCTGAGCCGAAAACTCGGTTGCTCGGGAAGCCGCTGAGCTTTGCCGCCGCGTATGTGAGCACATCAACGGGGTTTGCAACTATGAGCATAATGCCGTCCTTATTATACTTTGCGATTTCGGGAATAACAGATTTAAAAATGCCGATATTTTTCTTTACAAGGTCGAGCCTTGTTTCGCCGGGTTTCTGCCCCGCACCTGCGGTTACGATAATCACCGAGGCATCGGAAATATCCGCGTAATCGCCCGCATAAATCTGCACGGGCTTTGCAAAAGGCAGACCGTGAGAAATGTCAAGCGCCTCGCCCTGCGCTTTTTGCTTAGATACATCTATTAAAACGATTTCCGAAAACAGCCCGCTTTGCATCAGTGCGAATGCCGAAGCCGAGCCGACAAATCCGCAACCGACGATTGCCGCTTTTCTTGAATTGAGTTCTACCATAGTTATCACTCCTCGTTTATATCTTTAAGTATTTGCCTAATGTCGCCGTCTATACAAATGGAACGCTCCTTTATTTCCTGCGGGGCGTTTACTTCGCCCATATTTACGCAGGCATAGGTGGCATTTTTATTTTGAAAAGTCCACTGCCAAAACGGATATTTGATAATTACAGGGGTATTAAATCCCACGCCGAGTTCAAGGTATAAAGTCTTTTTCTCGAGTGCCTTTGTTGCAAATTCTTCGTAGCGTTCATTTGCTTTGTACCAGCCTTCGTCTTGAACAAATTTGTTGTCGGCACGCAGATTTGTAGTCATCGGCTTACCGCAAACAGGGCATTTCGGGATAAGCCCCGTAGGGATTTTCATATCCTTTTGGGTTTCGTACATCTTTGTGATTATTTCTTCATTATCATAAGTCTTTTGATGACACGGCACGGAGCATTGCAAAAGTCCGTAATCGCCCTGCGTATAAAACAGGCGTGCTTTATCGAATCCCGCTTTTTGGAAACAGTGGTCAACATTCGTGGTCAGCACAAAATAATCTTTATCTTTCACGAGTTCAAACAGTTTTTCATAAGTATCATTGGGTATAGGCATATAGCGATTAACATAAATGTGTCTGCTCCACCACGCCCAAAACATCTCCTGCGACTCAAAGGGATAAAAACCACCCGAATAGATATCCGTAATACCGTATTTATCCCCAAAATCGGAAAAGTATTTCTCAAAGCGTTCGCCCGAATAAGTAAGTCCTGCGGCGGTGGAAAGCCCTGCTCCTGCACCTATAAAAATGCACTCTGCTTCGGCGATTGCCTGTTTTAATTGTTCTATTTTATCCGAGTAAGTTTTCATAGATTATCCTATCCTCGTCCTTAAATACATTAAAAATAACTTTAATATCGCTGTGTTTTTGATACTCTCTTACGGTTTCAACTGCGATTTGCGCCGCTTGCTTTTGCGGAAAGCCGAATACACCTGTTGATATACAGCAAAATGCTATGCTTTTTAGACCGTTTTCCTCAGCCGTCTTTAAGCAAGAGGTATAACAGGATTTTAGCAGTTCTTTGTGCTCGTCTGTCAGGCTTCCGTTCACTATGGGGCCTACGGTGTGAATAACATATTTGCACGGCAAATTGAACGCAGGCGTGATTTTCGCCCTGCCTGTCGGCTCCTCATAGCCCTGAGCAATCATAAGGTCGTGACACTTTTTGCGAAGTTGCATTCCCGCATAGGTGTGAATGCAGTTATCTATGCAGTTATGAAGCGGTATAAAGCAACCGAGCATTTGCGAATTTGCGGCGTTGACTATCGCATCGCATTTAAGAGTTGTAATATCGCCCTGCCAAAGATATATCCCCTTTTCAATAGGAGTAAGGTCGGCAATATCGCTTATGCCTTTGTCTGTGAGTTCCTCTTTCAAATATTCATCTTGAATACTAAGAAATTCCTCGCCAAGCGGTGCAGGCATACGGATATTCATAAGCGAGCGCAACAAGTCCTTTTGCTCCGCTTCGCTCATGGTTTCGGGCTTGTAGTTACTAAACCTGCTGTCTTCTGCAAGTAGTTCTTTTATTAAATATAGTCGTCTTTCTGCCTGTGTCATTTTAATCACCTTTTTTACTATAGCATATTTTAATAAAAAATGCTATACAAACGGCTCGGTAAAAACAAACATTTTTACCGAGCCGTTAATTGTGTGTTAATCTGCCGTTATGCAGTTATAGTATTAGTCTTCTGCCGCTTCGACTGCTTCTTCGAGCCATGCTTCGTCGTCTTCGGAAACCTCGCCGTGTTTAACGGGGATGAAGAGGAGAAGTCCGATGAAGAACGCTACTGCGCAGAACAGGAACATTGCGTTATAGTTACTGTGGAACAAACCGATAAGTCCGCCGCAAAGGATAGGACCTGTGATTGCTGCCGCGAAGGTTGCAGTGTAATAATAACCGGTAAAAGTACCAACAAAGTCTCTGCCGCCCATAGCAAGAACTATCGGAAGAGTGTTGATATTTACCATCGCCATAGCACCGCCGCCTGCAACAAGAGCAATCCAAAGCATTACCCAAATTGCTGTGTTAAGCCAAGAAGCATTCTTGAAAATGATAGGAAGAATCATAGCAACTGTGATATAAATTGCGAACATAATTACAACGACAATCAAACCCATTGAAATAGTCTTTTTTCTGCCCCATTTTCTGCCGAGGATACCTGCGGGAACCGCAAAGCCTGCAAGGGACAAAGCAAATACTAGCATCATTATTGTTGAAATCATCGGGTTCTTAACATGGAGCGCTTTCTCTGCAAAAACAGTGAAGTTCGGAACAAGCGCTTCGGAAGCGTTACAAATAAAGAACAACGCTGCAAGGCAGAACAGAAGCGAACGCTTTTCGCCTTTAGACATATCAAGGTTTTTAATCTTGATTTTGTCTTGCTTAACATCGCCTTTTTTATCTTCAAGCGCCTGCTCTTTTGCAGACAAGTCCTTATCAACATTCTTTTTAACGAACATATAAAGGATGCCCATAAAGATAAGAGCGAGAACCGCACCCGAAGCAAAGAGCGATATGTAGTTACCCTGAGTGATAGCCTCTTTGAAGCCGAGAACACCGAGAATTGTTGCAAGCAGGAAGCCTAAAGCCTGCCCAACGCCACCCATGATGTTGATAACAGCGTTACCGTCACTCTGCAGCTCCGACGGTGTATAGTCGGGCATCATAGCAACAACGGGGCTTCTCCATGTACTCATGGTGAAGTTGAAGCCTATAATTACAATCATCATAAGTGCGATTTCCCAACCGCCGAAGTTGAGGCGGGAAAGAATCGGAATAAGAGTGAAGCACACAGCGCAAATCGGGAGACCTTTAAGAATGAAAGGCATTCTCTTGCCGAGTTTTGAGTGTGTTCGGTCACTGATTTTACCGAACATCGGCTGGAAAATAACGCCGAAGATATTATCAATGGTCATTATCGCATTAACGATAAGCGGAACGGTGATAAAACCTAAAATAGTTTTGCCGCCCATGCCCATATCTTCGAGTTTATGCGTTAAAATAAGCGGAACATACGAATTGTAAATGCTCCAGAACAGCATACACGCCAAGAAGCCGAAGCCGATCAGGAAGGTCTGCTTATAATCTAAGCGCGGACCTGCACCTTTTTCTTTTTTAGCCATAAAAATTCTCCTTTAAAACAAAATATTACAAATAATATTATAGCACAAATTGTTTTTTTATCAATGAATTAGCGCCCAAAATAGACAAAAGAAAAAAGATTTGATTAATTGCACAAAGTTTGCTATAATTATTTGGTAAAAAATACAAGAGGAGTTATGCAAATGAGTTATTTGACAGAGTTTCACGAGTGCGTTAAAGACCTTTCGACAAGCGAAACGGTGCTTCAAATGGACGAATTTATACAGCACGGTGACATAACTACACTTGAGCATGTTGTGGCTGTGGCTTATACGAGCTTTGTCGTAGCTAAAAAAACGGGCGCAAACGCCCGCCTTGCTGCAAGAGGCGCTATGATGCACGATTTATATTTATACGACTGGCACATCAAGGACTGGTCGCAAAGACCGCCGCTAACTCACGGCTTTACACACCCCGCTACAGCAGCTAAAAATGCCGAAAAATACTTCACTCCGACCAAAGAGGAAGTAAAAATAATAAGAAGCCATATGTGGCCTCTTACTCCTTTTCATATTCCGACCTCTTGGGAAGCGCTGATTGTTACGCTCTCCGATAAATACTGTGCTACAAACGAAACGCTCGGCATTTACGACGACAGCAAGCAAAGGAAAACAATTAAGAAATATTTGAAACAGATTAGAAAAAAATAAGAGGGATTTTGAACCCCTCTTATTTTTATTTTTATTGAAATACCTCATCTGCGCTTGCTATAGGTGCGAAGTCATCCTTTTGCGATACTACGGGCGCTAAAGTGTTTGTTGTAGCGTAAGACGCGCCCATTTTATATATCTTTTCGAGAGTTTTCTCGTTATCGACTGTCCAGAAATTAATGGGCAGCCCTTTTTCTCTTATTCTCTTCATTGTGCGGTTATCGGTTTGCAGATTGTGCATTATATCGAGTCCGCAATTGCCTATTTCCTCAGCCGCTTTAATAAACTTATTCTTTGCAACATGCCCTAATATCTGCATTTGAAGCTCGGGGCAAAGTTTTCTTATAGTTCTGAGTTGGTCAATATCATAATCGATAACAACTGCCTTGTCGGTTATATTGTACTCTTTGAGAGTATAGACCAAATCTTTAAAATCAAATGTGCCTTTAGCCTTGATTTCAATGACGGGATAAGAGCCGCCCGAGGTCACAACATCGACATACTCTTTTAATGTAGGCACGCCCTCGTTATCGTATTTTTCAATGCCCGAACCGCGAGTGATTTTAAGTTTTCGTATCTCTTCAAGCGTCAGTTCTTCAATAGCGCCCGTACCGTCCGTCATACGGTCAACCGTAGCGTCGTGCATAACAACCCAGTAGCCGTCCTTAGTACGCCTGATGTCCGTTTCAACATATTTGAAGCCTGCTTTAGCAGCAAGCTTGAAAGCGGAAATAGTATTCTCCGGCGCGACAGCCGACAAACCGCGGTGCGCTATCATATTCATATCTTTTGTCAATTCAACGCCCTCTTTGAGTTTTGCATACTCCGAGGCGTTTTCCATATACTCCATTATTTTTTTGCCCGCAATAATGCCGACTATGATTAACGAGGCTAAAACGAGCAATACAATTATTAGTGCTTTAGGCATATTTACCCTTCTTCCTGTTCGCTTTTTTCTTCAAGTATTTGTTCTTTCTTTTTCTTTGCTATTATATTTGAGATAATTGTATCCGCAAGCAACCAAGCATAACCTACAAACATTATAATTACGCCGAGTTTTTTCGGCAAATGGTCGGTTATATTCTGACCGATAAGCGGATGAATAAAGTGAATTGCGGCAATACTCAGCGCGCCCCAGCAGTAAGTTATTGAAATGCAAACTCTGCCTTTAGTGTTGAATTTATAGTCGGTGTAATCCCACCAGCGCTGATGGAACATCTTTTCCATTACAAACGATACAACATACTCAAGCGCCGAGCAGATTAAACCGCCTGCAATAAACATTATGTAATACTTATAGTCAAATGTAAGCACTTGGTGCCCTTCGGGCAAGAAAGAGAGCGTAAATTCAAGCGGAGCGAGCCTCTCAATTGGCGTTAAGAAAAGAATAAAAAGCGTCACCC
This sequence comes from Oscillospiraceae bacterium, assembly GCA_902796055.1. Classification (GTDB taxonomy): domain Bacteria; phylum Bacillota; class Clostridia; order Oscillospirales; family Acutalibacteraceae; genus RUG714. The sequence continues at coordinate 10,056 of CADBNM010000030.1, read as the reverse complement.
CGCAAGAATAAATCGGAATAAACGGTCCTAAAAGAAAACCGCGGTTTATAAAGTGCCCTTCTTCAATTGTTTTTAATGTACTTTCAAATACCCAACCTATAACGCCGTAAATCAAAAACCAAAACAGTAACTCATACAGGCTGAGCCCCTCTATCTTTGTATTAAGAAAAAAATCAAACATAATTTCTCCCAATAATTTACTCAGTTAAATTATATTATATCACCTTTTATTATAAAATGGAAGTGTTTTCTTCTCTTTTTAATTTTTCTTCAAACGAGAAACGACAGCCGCAATAATCCTGCCTGTAAATGTTATACACTTTACAAAGCTCGATTGAGCGCTGATATCCGCCCTTTTTCTTAAAATCGGCAGGCAGATATTTTGTTCCGAATTTGGCTTCAATACGCGCACCGAGCTCATTTATCCAATCTGCGTGCTTATAGGGACTGATGGAAAGAGTAGTTGTAAAGTAATCATAATTTACAGCAAGCTCCGCAGCCTTTTTCATCCTGAATTCATAACAATTATAGCACCTTGCGGAGTTCTCGCCCAAGTCTTCATAACCCTTAACCGCCTGTAAATATTCATTTTCATCGTAATCAAGAGTTATTATTTTAACATCGGGAAAAGCAGCGGCAACAAGACGCTTTTCTTCTTCAAGCCTTTTTTGGAATTCGGCTTGCGGATATATATTCGGATTATAAAAAAGAACGGTAATATTAAAATAAGCACTCAAATATTCAAGCACATAGCTTGAACACGGCGCACAGCAGACATGGAGGAGAAGCGATTTTTTCTCCCCGCCTAAGCTGTCTATAATTTTTTCCGTTTCCTTTTGATAGTTTCTCTTTTCCATAACTCTATTTTAACATATTTTTTCATACTTACAATACTAAAAACATATAATTTTTTGGGAGTGAAAGAAATGAAAGTATTTGTTATGAATAAAAAAAGAGTTATATTTGCGCTTTGCTTTATAATCGTGATTATTGCTACGGCGGTTTCAGTCGCCTACTGCGAAAACACCTCGGTTTTTAAAAACACAAATTCTTTGCCTATCTACTGCGTTGACAACACTCAGAAAATGATCGCTATTTCCTTTGACGCCGGCTGGGGCAATGAGGACACGGAAAAATTAATAGAAATTTTGGGAGAAAACGGCGTTAAGGCAACCTTCTTTTTAGTCGGCTCCTGGGTAGATAACTATCCGCAGAGCACCAAGGCTTTAGCCGACGCGGGACATTCGATACAAAACCATTCGAACACGCATCCGTATTTAAGTCAGCTTAGCTCCGACGATATTAAGAGCGAAATACTTGCATGCAATAAAAAAATCAAAAAAATAACGGGTACTGCGCCGATTTTGATACGCCCGCCCTACGGCGACTACAATGCGGCGGTTATAGATACAGTTGAAAGTATTAATATGTACCCTATTCAATGGAGCGTAGATTCGCTTGACTGGAAAGACATCAGCGCAGACGAAATATACAACAATGTTGTACCAAAAGTGAAATCGGGCGACATAGTGCTCTTTCATAACGCCGCCGCACACACGCCCGAGGCACTGCCGAGAATTATTAAGGATTTGAAGAAACAGGGTTACAAATTTGTGCTGATAAAAGACTTGATTTATAAAGACAATTACAGCATTGACTCAACGGGGAAGCAGATACAGGGAGAGTGAGGAAAAAGGCGGTGCCTTTTTCAATGAAGTTTGTGCTTGGCACAAATGAAGTATTCCTTACGGAATATGAAGTATTTGCTTCGCAAATGTTGAGGTTGGCGAGTTCACAAAAGTGAACTCGCTGTTTTAATTGAAACGCTTCGCGTGCGCGGCGCATCCGGTGGCTGCGCCCTAAAAAAGCCAACTGCGAAAACAGTTGGCTTTTTAATGTTTTAATATTTTATTCCTTATTCTTTGTTGCTATTCTTTGGAAGCATTTTACGATTTCAACTATCGGGATAATTGAAATTGCGAGTGCCATGGCGATTAAGTAATGCTTAATATCAAGGTTTTCAAACTTGAAGATTTCTGCAACGGGCTTAATCTCAATTACCAAGCCTGTAAGCAGGAGGCTTAATACCATTGAGCCCCAAATTGCCCAGTTTTGTGTGGGCAGCTTAAAGATTGACTGGCGCTGTGAGCGCATATTGAACGAATGGAAAATTTCGCACATACTCATCGTCAAGAACGCCATTGTCATAGCAAGCTTACAGGTTTGACCGTCAACAAGCACACCTGCGCGGAAAGCATCAATATAACCGATAACATATGCTGTAAGAGTAAGGATAGTAACGATAATGCCCTGATAGAGAACATCTACGCCCATGCCCTGAGCAAAGATACCGTCGGTCGAGCTTCTGGGCTTACGCTTCATTATATTCGGCTCTTCCTTTTCAAGACCTAATGCGAGCGCCGGGAAGCAGTCGGTTACAAGGTTAATCCAAAGCAGATGCGTGGGAAGCAGAACGGTTGTTGCGGTGCCTGCAAGCAGTGCGCCGCCTGCGCCTGTTACGCCGAACGCTTTAAGAATAAGTCCCATAAATACGGTGCCGATTAAGATAATCATAACCTCGGACAAGTTGGAGGAAAGCAGGAACTGAATTGCTTTACGGATATTATCGTAAATCCTTCTGCCCTCGCCTACCGCGTGAACAATAGTTGCAAAGTTATCATCGGAAAGCACCATATCGGCAACATTCTTGGTAACATCGGTACCCGTGATACCCATACCTACGCCGATATCCGCAGACTTGATTGACGGAGCGTCGTTAACGCCGTCACCCGTCATAGCGGTAACCATACCTTTTTTATGCCAAGCATTGACAATTCTTGTTTTATGCTCGGGCTGAACGCGCGCATATACGGAATATTTTTCAACGCTGTTATCAAATTCTTCATCGCTGAGCTTGGAGAGCTCCGCGCCTGTGAGAGCGCCCTTATCATCCTCAATGATGCCGAGCTCTTTTGCAATTGCAACGGCGGTATCCTTATGGTCGCCCGTAATCATAATAGGTCTGATACCTGCATCGTTACACTCTTCAATAGCGGGCTTAACCTCGGGTCTTACGGGGTCAATCATACCGGTAAGACCAACGAATGTGAGGTCTTTTTCTATCTCGGAAGGCTCTTCAAATTCTGTAGTAGCGTCACTCTTCATAGCAAGGCAAAGCACACGCAGCGCCTTATCAGCCATAGCCTTATTTGCTTTGGCAATTTCGGCTCTGATTTCATCGGTAAGAGCAACTTCTTTTTCACCGTCAAAATACTTTGTGCAAAGGCTAAGAACGATATCGGGAGCGCCCTTGGTGTACTGAACGGTTTTACCGTCAATATTATGCAAGGTGGACATCATCTTACGACCTGAATCAAACGGTGCTTCCGCGATTCTCGGATATTTTTCTTCCAAGTCGTTTTTATTTAAATCAAGTGAAATCGCATAGTTAACAAGCGCAACCTCGGTAGGCTCGCCGAGCACTTCTTCGCCCTCAACTTTAACATCTGTGCAAAGGCTCATACCCTGAGCGAGCAGGTTTTTATCCTTGGTGAATTCTTCAACAACGGTCATCTTATTCTGAGTAAGAGTACCTGTTTTATCGGAGCAGATTATCTGCGCGCAGCCAAGAGTTTCAACGGCTGTGAGTTTACGAATAATCGCATTTTTCTTACTCATATTTGTAACGCCGATTGAAAGAACGATGGTTACAACCGCCGCAAGACCTTCGGGAATTGCCGCAACTGCAAGAGATACAGCAATCATAAAGCACTCAAGTACTGTTGAAAGCACTTCTGTTTTGAGTGAGCCGTTAAGAGCGTCGGCAATAATCTGAATTGCAAAAATCGCAATACAAATAATAATTACAATAATAGTGAGAATTTTTGAGAGCTGGTTAAGTTTAATCTGGAGAGGAGTTTCGCCATCCTCCGCTTTTGCAAGAGCATCGGCAATTTTACCCATTTCGGTATCCATACCGGTTGCGGTTACAACCGCGCTACCTCTGCCGTAAACCACGCTTGAGCCCATATAAGCCATATTTTTGCGGTCGCCGAGCGGTACATCGTCCTCGCTGCCAACACCCAAAATATCAAGCGCCTTATTAACGGGAACGGACTCGCCTGTGAGCGCCGCTTCCTCGATTTTCATTGACGCACACTCAAATATTCTTGCGTCCGCGGGAACGGAGTCGCCTGCTTCAAGGACGATAACATCGCCCACAACAAGGTCCTCGCTCTTGACGATTTGCATTTTACCGTCACGAATAACCTTGCTCTTTGCGGCAGACATTTGCTGCAACGCCTCAATAGCCGCTTCCGCTTTGCTCTCCTGATAAACGCCGAGAACGGCGTTTACGATTACAACAAAGAGGATGATGAAAACATCGGCGTCAAGCCCTTCTCCCTTGATAAAGCCTGTTGCGCAACTGATTGCCGCCGCAACGATAAGCATTATAATCATCGGGTCTTTGAGTTGGTCAACAAAACGCTTTAAAAGAGAGTCTTTTTTGCCTTCGGCGAGTTTGTTTTTGCCGTTTTTTTCGAGCCTTTGAGCGGCTTCGGCAGCACTCAAGCCGTCCTTTGCGGAACCGACTTCCTTAAAGACATCTTCAACCTGTTCAAGATAGAATTTCATATGCTTTATCCTTTCAAATTATTTATAAATTAAAAAGCCTGTTGAAATTTCAACAGGTAATCGGACTACCTGCGCAAGCAGATAAGTCTCATTGTTTATAATTACGCCAGACAGGAAACCTGCCAGGTTGTTGACTGTAATTACGCTATTTAAAAATGCGCCAACTACTCCCTTATCTTTTTTAATTTTAACATAACAGGAAATTTTAGTCAATAATAAATGTAATTAAGTATAATAATATAATGAATTGACAAGCCATGAATTGTTGCTTCGCAACATGAATTGAACGCTAAACCGTTCATTGTGGGCGAGACACCCGCACCCGATAAGAATTAAGCGGTGTTGCGTTTGCAACACCGCTGTTTTTGGTCAAAAGTTTATTCGTGCGTGATATATTAATTCGATAGTGGCTTTAGTTATAAATATAACCATCAACTTTCTTGCAAAGTATTAAGTTTTTCTGCCTTTTATTCTGCATTAGCACCGTAAACATCGGACAAAAGCATTGAGGAAATATCCACAACATTGATTTGCTCATCAAGATTGACATCACATTCCTCGTTTTTATCTTTTTCAACTTCATTACCGATGTTTGCGAGAACAATACTAATATCGGAAAGGTCAATTACATTATCGCCGTTAACATCAAATACTTTTACCGCACTGCTTTTTGCGCCGTCAATAGTTGCGCTTTGAAGCGAAACATAACAGTCGGGAATATAATCGCTTGAAATTTGAATCACAGGTCTTACGCCGTAATACGGAGCAAAGATTAATTCTTTATTGATTTTTTCGTAACAGACTGTCTTTTCTTTAATATTATTCGGCAAACCTGTTTGGACTACTTTCGGCAGACAGGTTGTTCCCAAATTACTGCCCAAATTAAATGCGCTTTCGGCATAAGGCTTCTTCCCATAGTAATAAATACCGTTATCGCCATTAACTGTGTTTTCGCTAAAATCGGGGCGTGTGATAAGCGCATATTCGCTCACAGCGGCACGCAGGCAATTGTTTTGAGTGAGCACTTTTTCGACGGCTTTATCCGTCAAAGTTGCTTTATCCAATACGCATACTTTATCATTGAAATTATCATAATAATTTCGAGTTGAAATATCAGAAATATTTGAAAGATTATCGCTAACGGTTTCATCAAATGCAGAGTTTACGAAATCATTATTCAACCAATTTCTCAAATGCGATTTATCATAATTTAAACTGATAGTTTCTAACAACTCGCCGATGTCACCGCTATAAACGCCGTCCTGATAATATTCGCCAAAGCGTTCGGCAAGCGATGTGTTATTTTCAAAGAACTTTTCAAAATCCGCCGCTGTAAAATAGCTTTGGAAATCAATGATATTCAGGCAGACCAATTTGCTCGTTCCGGAATAAGTCCTTGCAATAACCCAGTTGAGCGGTTCCCATAAGAAGTAGTAAGTGCCTGCTTTGCTATTGGCGGGCGCAGTATCATTAAGCAAATTTAGCGGTCTGTCCTCGGCGATTACTACCTTGCGATAACGCTCATTACAGTATTCAAAATCACCGTAAGTCATATTAACAGGCTCATCCTTTGTATTAAACCTGCTGTAGCCGAAGGATTGCATTTGAACAGATTGCTTATCAAGCGTTTCAAGTAACGATTCGTCCGTCACTAAACTTTGCGGGTAAGAGCCCATTTGAATAATATCGCCCGCATAAAAATCATGCAAAGCGGTGCTTGCGTTGCTTCCGTAGAAAAATCCTTCCTCAGGTGCAGGCTTACCGCATCTGCCGCATGTGTAATAGTATGTAGCGGGCATAGCATTAGTGGCAGGAGTGCGCAATGCATACTGCGTAGTCCTGCGCAGGAAGTTGCAGTGACCTAAAGCAGTGTTCGGCTTCTCATCAAGAATATTTTTTCCGTCCGCTAAAATTGTGGCATGGCAACGCGCACAGCAACGAACATACACAGCATTATCCGTGCAGGTAGCCGATTTGCGAAGCACGGTATAATCAGGCTTTGCGTAGTCATGTCCCAAAGGGTTAAGCCATTCGGTATAATTGCTTTGAAGGCAGCCCGGGTTTTGACACTTATAGCGAACATAGCCCTCGCGGGTGCAGGTAGGCGCCTTTTCTTCCCTTGTATAATTGTGATGTTTTTGTTCGGATTCGGGAAGTCTGAAAACCATACTTTCACGGCAGTTTTCATAAATACATTCAAAGCTTATTTCTCGGTTTTCGCAATCCCCCTCAAATATATAGCTTTCCCAGCGATGAGAGCCGTTCGGACAATCAGGCAAAGTTTCATCGCCCAAGTCCACGGAATAGGACAAGCCGCATTTCTCACAGGTAAAATGAACCGTTTCGCTTTCTCCGTATTCCACTCGGTAATTCCAAGAGTGCTCATTATCCGCACAGTTCGGCGCATCTTCGGCGCAGAGAAAGACATCGCCTCTTTCCACCTTGTCGCAATACATACAAGTAAGGTAATAGCGATCTGCTTGCCCTGCTCTTGCCTGTTCACTGCAAATTTCTCTTTCAAAGCGATGTGTATGGGTGGAAGTGGTATAATTTGCCGCAGTTTCGCTACCGCTTATTTCTTCACTCTCATTAAAACGAACAAGAGCGCGAATACCATAAAAAGCATTTCTTAACTGTCCCCTTAAATAATAGCGGTCATGCAAAATTGTTGCTCTTGGCGTTTCGGTTTTTTGATTGATAATATCAGCGTCGGGAGCCATAATATGCCATTCGGCTATATGCTCACCGAAAGGCGCTTTTTCGGAAGCACCGAACTCAAAGAGTGCATAACCTTGCGCAGTACCCGCTGTATCGGCAAGCTGTTCCATAATCCCACCGACAGCAAAATCACTTAAAGCCGGTACGGTTATTTTGTCAAACGAGCCATAGCGTTCAATCCCCTGCAACTTCTGCTGTTCGGCATTTGTAAAAGCCTCGGCAAAGAAAATGTCCTGTAGCCATGCCCGCAAAAATGATGCAGACCAGTCCACATCTTCAAAGGCATAGGTGAAGGGTTGTGAATCAACAATATTTTGCGTAATGGCATAAACTTCACCGTCATTACCGGGCATTGCCAACCATTCAATCGGTTCCCATTTAAAATAATAGCAACCGTCAGTTTCTATCACTTGCTTTTTAGCGGCGGTATCCGTCTTTCTTAAGTCAGTGAAAACAACCTTGCGGTATTTTTCTCCGCGAAAGTATAAATCTGCATAGCGCACATCTAAAATGCCCTTATACTGTTTTGCAAGGTGGTGAACCATGGATTTATTGCCATAGGTATAACCGAAACTTTGCAAATTCACGGAAATCTTATTAAGTTCTTCAATAATTTGCTCATCCTCAACAAGCGTTTGCGGCCAACGCCCAATAGTGAAAGTATCGCCGCACGAAAGCGAGGATGCAGGAATAGTCGTTTCGGCAAATGCAATCGGCACCGAAGTGCACAAAAGCAATACTGCCAAAATTAAAGATAAAAGTTTTTTGATTTTCATAGTTAATCGCTCCTTTCTGCTTTTTACAATTTCATATTACTTTTTTGTCAAGCCTATTTCAACACTTTCGGAAAAGTATCGAAAAAATGAGGAAAAATAAAGAAAAAAATGCGCAGCATTAAGCTGCGCTAAAAAACGCAATGCTCAATGCTGCGACACAAATTTGAATATGGAAACAGGCAAGTGCGTATTTACATACCAAACAGAGCATGCATTTTTATGTAAAAACAAAAATACACACACTTTCCTATTCCATAAATAGTTTTACTAATATTCAAATTTATGTCGCAAATTTATCATAACACAATTCTTAAATAATATCAATACAATAATTGCAAAAGCGATGTTGCTCACAACATCGCTTTTGAATGAGTTTTTTGTTTTTGATATGTTTTGCCGGCAAAACTCGATATGTCATTTCGTGACTTGATATGCTCTATCGAGCAAGATATGCGCCGTTGGCGCAAGAAAGGCGGGCGCATAGTCCCGCTTAAAGCGATAGAACCGTCCCTGCGCTTTTCTTGAAGCGATAGAACCGTCCCTGCGCTTTTCAGGCGTGTCGAGTCGCCACGCCCTACCTTGTCAATCAAGGAACAGTCCCCTGTCGTAACCTATCTTATCTAATCGAGTGCGAGTGCCTCGCCCTCACTTCTTCACTATTCACTATTCACTATAACTTATTCACAAAAAAACGAGTTCGGCTGAACTCGTTTTTTTACTTTAAGAATCCGTTTACGATTTCTTCTTCGGCTTGCTTTTCGCTTAAACCGAGACTCATAAGTTTTATTAACTGCTCACCTGCAATCTTGCCGATTGCCGCTTCGTGAATAAGTGCGGCGTCAATATCGTTTGCAGTAAGTTTCGGCTCTGCCACAACGGATGCATTATCCATAATAATAGCATCACACTCGGTATGACCGTTACACTTATTATTGCCGTTAATGGTAGAAATGAAGTGCTGTTTGGAGTCGTCCTTCGCAACGGAGCGGGAAACGACATGCGCGCCCGAATCGACACCGTTTAAATCAACCGCAAAATCGGTTGCGGCAAACTGCTTGCCGTGAGTCATTATTTTTTCGTGAATAATTAAAGTTGCTTTATCGGCAACTTCGCCTCTTGTTACACGCTTTGTGGAGTCAACGCCCTTAATCTGGGTTGTTTCCATTTCAAGATAACTGCCCTCGCCGAGATATACCTCGGTGGTGGGGTTGAGCACTCGCTCGCCTGTTCCTTCTCCCTCGCCGTAATGCTTTTCAACATACTTGACTTTTGCATTTTTCGAGAGGTGGAAAGCGTGAATACCGTCATGCTCGCTCAGTTCCGAGCCGTCGTTATGAATACCGCAACCGGCAACGATAAGAACATCGGCATCTTCGCCTACATAAAAGTCATTATAAACCAAGTCTTTAAGCCCTGTTTTTGAAACGATAACGGGAATATCGACTCTCTCGTTTTTGGTGCCCGCTTTGATATAAATATCAATGCCGGGCTTGTCCTTTTTGGTTTCGATAGTTATATTCTCGGTATTTGCTCTCGCTTCAAGACCTCCGTCAAGACGAATATTGAAAGCACCATCCGGCACGGCTTCAAGCCCTGCGATTTCCTTGAGCAGGTTCATTTGCATTTTATCAAGTGCCATTACTCTTCACCTCCGAACTTGTTTTCGAGCAATGAGCAACTACCGCCCATTCCGCCTAAAAGTTCGGGCAAAACTTTTTCGCCCTTGCCGTCATCAACGAGTTTGCCGTCAGCAATAACAATAATTCTATCGGCAATATCGAGTATTCTTTCCTGATGGGAAATAATTATAATAGTGCCGTTGATTTTACCGTACATATTCTTGAAAACTTTGATGAGGTTTTTGAAAGACCACAGGTCAATACCGGCTTCGGGTTCATCGAAAACAGTAAGTTCGCTGCCCCTTGCG
>CADBNM010000029.1 GCA_902796055.1 Oscillospiraceae bacterium | reverse complement strand
GAGCGAGGCGAAGTCGGTCTTGTAATTGTCCTCTTTCATTCTCTGAACACGCTCAGCCTGCTCGGTGATAAGCGTTCTGAACTGTTCTACAGCGTTGTCAATGTAATTCATTCTCATTCTCCCCTCGTGTACTGAAGCAAGCCGCCCGCCTTAAGGATTTCCTTCTGGCGCTCGGTGTAGTAGCACTTCAATTTGTATTCTTTATGCGTGGTTTTATCGGTAAGAGTGATTTCGCCTGTGTCCATGCCCTCGAAAATATCGCTGAGCACAAGCTTGTCGCCCTGACCAATAAATGTATAATTTTCGGGGTTTTCAAATACGAGCGGCATAATACCTGCGTTGATGAGATTAGCGGCGTGAATTCTCGCAAAGCTCTTCGCTATAACCGCTCTTACGCCGAGATAAAGCGGAACGAGCGCCGCATGCTCTCTCGATGAGCCCTGACCGTAGTTGCTGCCGCCGATGATTATGCTCTGTCCGAGTCTCTTTGCTCTGTCCGCAAAGGATTCATCACAAACCGCAAAGCAGAACTGCGAAAGATACGGAATATTTGAGCGATAAGGCAAAATCTTTGCGCCTGCGGGCATAATGTGGTCGGTGGTAATATTATCTCCCACCTTGAGCACACATTCCGCAGCGATTTTATCTGTAACGGGGTTAGCGTCGGGGAAGGGCTTGATGTTCGGTCCTCTGAGAACCTCAACCTCGTCCGCTTCTTCCACGCTTGCAGGCTCAATTACCGCAGAGTCGTCAATAAGGAATTTGCGCGGCATAGAGAAGTAAGGCATTTTGCCGAGTGTTGTCGGGTCGGTGATGTAACCCGTGAGCGCCGAAGCCACTGCGGTTTCAGGCGAAACGAGGTAAACCTGACCGTCCGCCGTACCGCTTCTGCCCTCAAAGTTTCTGTTAAAGGTTCTGAGCGAAACGCCTGCGGAATTGGGGCTGAAGCCCATACCGATACACGGTCCGCACGCACACTCGAGCACTCTTGCGCCCGAAGCCAAAATGTTGCTTAATGCGCCGCTGTCCGAAAGCATACGAAGCACCTGCTTTGAGCCGGGTGAAATCGAAAGGCTTACATCGGGCGAAATGGTCTTGTTTTTAAGCATAACGGATACCTTCATCATATCCATAAGAGATGAATTTGTGCAGGAGCCTATGCAAACCTGGTCGCACTTTGTTCCCTTTAAGGACTCAACCGTAACAACATTATCGGGGCTGTGCGGACAGGCAATAAGCGGTTTAAGCGAGGAGAGGTCGATGTTGATAATCTTATCGTACTCTGCGTCCTCATCGCTTTTAAGCTCTACCCAGTCCTTGCCTCTGCCCTCTGCTTCGAGGAATTTCTTTGTAATTTCATCGGACGGGAAAATGGAAGTCGTTGCGCCGAGTTCCGTGCCCATATTTGTAATAGTCGCTCTTTCGGGAACGGAAAGCGTTTTGATGCCTTCGCCGCCCCATTCGATAATTGCGCCTACACCGCCTTTAACAGATAAAATTCTGAGGATTTCAAGGCTGACATCCTTAGCGCTTACAAAGTCTCTTAATTTACCCTTAAGATTTACTTTATACATCTTCGGCATAGTTATGTAATATGCGCCGCCGCCCATGGCAACCGCAACATCGAGTCCGCCTGCGCCCATCGCAAGCATACCGATACCGCCGCCTGTGGGAGTATGGCTGTCCGAACCGATTAAGGTTTTGCCGGGGATTCCGAAGCGTTCAAGGTGTACCTGATGGCAGATACCGTTGCCGGGGCGTGAAAAATAAATACCGTGCTTCTTGGCAACCGAGCCGATATAACGGTGGTCGTCGGCATTCATAAAGCCGCATTGCAAGGTGTTGTGGTCGATATACGCCACGCTTTTTTCGGTCTTTACTCTCGGAATACCGATTTTTTCAAACTCAAGATAAGCCATGGTGCCTGTTGCATCCTGAGTTAAGGTTTGGTCGATTTTAAGCGCTATTTCGCTGCCGACCTTCATTTCTCCTTCAATCAAATGCTCTTTGATTATTTTTTGTGCAATAGTAAGTCCCATTGTTAATCTCCTTAAGTGCTTTTCTAAAATATTTTATTAAATAATAAATAAAAAGTCAATAGCCGTTATTGCAAATTGCCCGCTTTCGTGATAAAATTTTATACGGATTTAAGGCGAGGTGAAATTATGGAAAACTCCAAGGTTCATATATATTACGGCGACGGCAAGGGTAAAACCACCGCAGCGATAGGGCTTGCACTGAGAATGTTGGGCGCGGGCAAAACGGTTACCGTGTGCCAGTTTTTAAAGGACGGCGCAAGCAGCGAAATGAAGGCGCTTACAAAGTTTAAAAAAAGCTGCAAGCTTATGTACTACGGCGAGGCGTTAAAGTTTATTCAAATGATGTCGCCGAGTGAATTTAAAACCTGTAAGGTTATCGAAAACCGACTGTTCATCAAGGCTTGCGATTCCAACACCGATTTGGTCGTTTTCGACGAGGTTTTGGATTTGATTGACTACGGCATTTTGGATGAGCAAATGCTTCTTTATTACCTCGATAACCGAGGCGATACCGAGGTCGTGCTCACAGGCAGAAACCCCGGCTTAAAAGTGAAAAAAAGAGCGGATTATATAACTAAAATGTTTTCGGAAAAGCACCCCTTTGACAAGGGCGAACCTGCAAGAGAAGGAGTTGAATTTTAATGAAAAAATTTTTATCCCTTTTGCTGTGCGCAGCAATTGTGCTATCGTGCGCTCTTGCGTTCTCTTCCTGCAAAAAAGAAACTGCCGAGGTGGCTAAAACCGACGCCAAAAACATTGAAATAGCCGCTTCGCCCGAAATTACCTCCGAGTTAAAAAATATGTTCGATAAAACGGGCTCTTTGGGCGTTGCGATAAAGCCCGTTGCATATATAGGAGCACAAAATCAATCCGATACAACCGAACACTGCGTTCTTTGCAGGCTGTCTTTAACGGACTTGGAGGAGCACGGCTTTTACGGTGTTGTCGATATATACAAGGACTCTTCCGGCAACTGCTCAATAAATTCCGGCGAAGGCAGATACGCAAAGCCCGACATTGTGTTCTCAAAGTCGGCAGGCGGTTGGAGCGAACCAAACTCGCCCGAGCTTACGCCGCAAGCCGCTAAAGCCTTTAAAGCGCTGAATAAAGAAGATTATCAGCCCTTGGCACTCATAGCAACGCAGGTTGTTTCAGGCAAAAATTATTGCGTGCTTTGCAAGGTGTCGCCGCAAAATTCCGAGCCGTATTTCTCTCTTCTTACCGTTTATGAGGACTTAAGCGGCAAGGTCAAAATGACCGATGAAAACAAATTCGATTTAAAGGATTCGGACATAGTTGAAAATGTAAAGAGTTTTGATTCGCTTTCTCCCGCTCAAAATGCGGTTGGCTTCAAATTCGCTCTTCCCGAAGAGTTGACCTTGCAAGGCGCCCATATTATCGACAAAGAGGTGTTGGATGCCGACTTTGAAGGCGGATACGCCCGCAAAGCAAAATCCGCCTACGATATAAGCGGCGACTCGAGACGCTTCCCCAAGGTTGAAGAAAGAACCGAGGGCGAAGTAAAATACACCCTCAAAGGAGAAAAGGGCAAATATAATCTCGCCGTGTGGACTTCCGGCGAATATTCCTACTGTCTGTGCTTTGAGGAGGGCATAAACGAAAAGCAAATGCTTAAATATGTAAGCGAAACAAAATAATTCAGGTTTTTATTTTATAAATACATTTTCATAAAGGAGGAGCAAATGATGTTAGTCATTCATTTGTATCAGATATTAACAAAACAAAACTAATTATTGATTATATCATCACTTTGTCATTTTTATATCATAGTGACAAGATTAAAGAAGATGATGAATTAACCAAGTCATATGTAGGAATTCTTGAAATTTTAATCAATAATGGTTTTGAAGAAGCAGCAGTACTCTTGGATGAATTTCTTGTTCATTAACTAATCATATCTTTGCACGAACTACTTAAAGGATTTGGTATTATTCTTCTGGACTTTTGGCGGCGGTTGTGGTATTGGTGTTTGTTGCAAGGAGGTAGCAAAATGCCAAGAACAATTGTTGAAACCATACTCAACCCAAAGTATCAGAAGGAATACAATTTTAAGAACCTGGCCGACAAGGTTGTACTGTGCGAAGAACTGAAACGCTTGGAAACAGAAATAACGACGCAGCTTGGTCGTGAGCACAAAAGGATGTTAGCCGAGTATGCGGAGTGCTGGGACAGGCTTCACACCGAACTGAGTCTCGACAGCTTCGCCTCAGGAATGAAGTTTGCAGAAATACATAATAGATAAAAAACAGGGGCGGCGTGTTGCCGCCCTTGTTTTATTACAACTTGTATATTTTTGCAATAACTATCTATAGAGCAACAAACCGCTGTCTAAAAATAACGCACAGACCAAGACATACTTGTATTCCCGAAGAGACCACCCCAAAAATGACTTTTTCAAGAGCGCATATTAATACAAATTGTAATAGAAAGCAATTTTTCTTTGTTAAGAGATATATAGTCACGCTTTTGGCAGTTTTTTCATCAGCGTTTTCAAGGCTTTCGGGACTCGGTTTTGAGTTCTTAAGGTAGTTACACCTGATTCGGCGTTTTAGGGGTTGAAAGCGTGACGGTAGCCGATTTCAGCCAACAGAAACAACGGAAGCAAAGCACAATACAAATACTTGAAACTGAACGGCTAACTAGCATATTTCCCAAGCGTAGGCCAATACTCTTTTGCCAAAAAACGCCTTATAAAGCGCAGAACGATTATTTTCAATGAAATAAACACATAAGGGATTGGTATTTACCAATCCCTTTTAAGTTAAT
>CADBNM010000028.1 GCA_902796055.1 Oscillospiraceae bacterium | reverse complement strand
GGGTTCGAACCTGTGACCCCCTGCTTGTAAGGCAGGTGCTCTCCCAGCTGAGCTATGCTCCCACATTTTACCCTATCGCTATGTCGGTACATCAGCGACGAATAATAATATACACTATTAAAGGTTGTTTGTCAACACTTTTTTTAAAAATTTTGTATTATTTATTTTTATTTAATACATTTATTAATCTTTCAAAATCAGCTTTTTCGAAATAGTATTTTTTATCGCAGAATTGGCAATTTATTTCTTCCCTTTTATTCTCGGCTGCAAGTTCTTTTAATGTATCTAAACCCGTTGAAAGCAAAGCGCGTTCAATTCTTTCCCGAGAACAATTACATTTGTACCTGCACTCGCTTTCATCGAGCAATTCTACCTCCCTGCCCTTCAAAACAAAGCGACAGATTTCTTCGGGAGATTTGCCCTCATCAATCATTGAGCTGATATTAGGAATATCTTTAAGCGCATTTTCTACAAAATCTATGTCCTTTTCATCGGCAAAAGGCAAAAGCTGGATAATAAATCCACCTGCCGCCCTAACAGTTAAATCAGGGTTAACCAAAACTCCCAATGCACAAACAGTAGGTATTTGCTCGCTCTGTGCGTAATAAGCGGTTACATCTTCAGCAATTTCACCGCTGACAAGAGGCACTTGTCCCACATAGGGCTCTTTTAGTCCCAAATCTTTAATAACGGTTAAATAGCCGTTTGTGCCGACTGTTCCGCCGACATCAAGCTTGCCTAAATTATTTAGCGGCAGCTCTACAATCGGATTTTCAATATATCCTCTTACATTTCCCCCGCTGTCTGAAACTGTAACAAGACTACCCGCAGGACCGTCCGCCTTAATTTGAAAGGAAATCGTGTCCTTTTCACCCTTCAGTGCCTGACCTGCAAGGGAACACGCAGTCAAAAGCCTGCCGAGAGCGGCAGTATTAACAGCCGAGGTTTTATGAATTTGCTCGGCTCTTGCAACTATATCTGTTGTATCGGCGGCTGTCATAACAATATTGCCGTCAGATGTTATGCAACGAGTTATTTTTCCCATCAGTTAACCTTTCTGCAAACATAAACTTTTCTTTGTGAAGTATCCGTCGGTTGTTCAAAAGACAAATCATCATAAATATCAAGCACTTCAAAACCTGTTTCGCCAAGCGCATCTTTAAGTTCCGTTTCCGAATAAAGATATTCCTTGAAACATTCGCTCTCACGCCTGTATAATCCGTTTTCTTCAATGAACAAATCAAGATATATCTCCACAGAATTATCCGCACACAGTTCATTCTGCCAGCTTAAAAAGCAATCATCGTTTTCGTAAACAAAGCAATTATCGGCTAATATATGAGTATGCTTATATTCGGTATTCACATCAAAAATGAATATACCGTTTTTTTCGGTAAAATCCGAAAGAGAGCCGAACGCTTTTTTTACATCTTCAATGCTTTCAAGATGATTTATGCTGTCAAGCGAGCAAATACAAGCACTTAGCTTTGAATATAATTCAACCGCTCTCATATCCTGATTGATAAATAATACATTCGAACCGAAACGGGCTTTCTTAGCCGCAGCAACACTAAGCATTTCTTCGCTTATATCTGCACCTATAACATCAAAGCCTGATTTTTCCAACAAGAAGGAAAGCGTGCCCGTTCCGCATGCCAAATCAAGTAAAACGCCTGATTTTATGCCGTTTTGTGCCAATATCTCGGTGAAATATTCGGCTCTCTTTTCATACTCGGCGTTAAGAGTAAATTCATCATAAACGAGCGCTAAAGCATCATAATTCATTTACAGCCTCCGCTACATCATTTATTTTTGATTTAACATCCTCACAGCCCTCGCCGCTCAAAGCGGAAAAAAGAATAGCATCGGCATCAAACTCTTCAAGTTCGACACATATTTCTTCAATGCGCTTTGCTGTTTCGTTTTTATTGCATTTGTCCGTTTTGGTAAAAACAATTGTAAACGGAATATTATGCTCTTTAAGAAAACGGAGCATTTGATAATCGTCTTTACTCGGTTTGTGGCGAAAATCGAGAAGTTGAATTACCAACGCAATATTTCTGCCTGAATTAAAATAAGCTTCAATTGACTTGCCCCAACGCTCAATTTCGATTTTTGACGCTTTAGCATAACCGTAGCCCGGTAAATCAACAAAATTAATATCATCGCACTTGAAAAAGTTGATGGTTATTGTTTTGCCCGGCACAGATGAAACTCTTGCCAGATTTTTTCTGTTAAAAACCTTGTTAATAAGCGAAGACTTGCCGACATTGGAACGCCCCGAAAAAACTATTTCGGGCAAAGTGCTCTCGGGTAGCTGTCGGGCTGTACCGAAAGATGCTATATACTCGGCGTTATTAAAATTAATCATTGTCTTATCTCCGCTAAATCTTTATGCTGTCCGCTAATTATGTACTTGTTCTTTTTTACGCTCTTAGGCTTGCTCACGAATGCATTGTTAAATACTTCGTCAAGACTTTGAACACAAACGAATTCAACCTTTTCTTTTACCGCTGAATCGACCTCATCCAAATCAGCAAAATTGTCTTTGGGAATAAGCACCTTTTTGACGCCTGCGATATATGCGCCCATCGCTTTTTCTCTGAGCCCGCCTATCGGAAGCACTCTGCCCTTCAGCGTTATTTCGCCCGTCATTGCTATATCACGCTTAACACGCTTATTTGTCAGTGCGGAAAGCACGGCGGTTGCAATTGCAATACCTGCGCTCGGACCATCCTTGGGGGTTGCGCCCGCAGGAAAATGAATATGCAGATCGCAAGTTTTATAAAAGTCCTCGGCAATGTCGTAATCAACAGCAACACTTCTGATATAACTTACCGCTGCATTACAGGATTCCTTCATAACATCGCCAAGAGAGCCTGTTAATTCAATCTTGCCCGTGCCTTTTAGCACATTGACTTCAACACGCAACAGCTTACCTCCGACGCTTGTCCACGCAAGCCCGTTAACTATGCCTATTTCATCGTTCTTAAGCAGTTTTTCTTTCTTATATTTCGGAGTGCCAAGATAATCCTTGAGGTTGGTAGCGGTAAATACTACTTCATCATACTTATCTTCGACAATCTTTACTGCGCCCTTCCTCATAAGCGTTCCTATAAGCCTTTCAAGCTTACGCACACCTGCTTCCGAAGTATAATTGTCAATTATACGCTTTATCGCTTCGTCTGTAATTCTAACCTGTTCGGGAGCCAAGCCGTGCTTATCAAGCTCTTTTTTGACAAGATGCTTTTTGGCGATATAAAACTTCTCCTGCGCTGTATATGATGAAAGTTCGATTACTTCCATTCTGTCATACAGCGGCTCGGGGATTGCTGACGGGTCGTTCGCCGTTGTAATAAAGAACACTTTTGATAAATCGTATGGAATATCAATATAATTATCCATAAAAGCATTATTCTGCTCGCTGTCAAGAACCTCAAGCATAGCCGACGACGGGTCGCCTTTATAATCGGAGCCTAATTTATCAATTTCATCAAAAAGTATGAGCGGATTTGATGTGCCCGCGGTTTTAATCGCAGATATGATTTTACCCTGCATAGCACCGATATATGTGCGCCTGTGTCCTCGAATTTCAGCTTCATCGTGTACGCCGCCGAGCGATATTCTGACATATTTTCTGCCCATCGCTTCCGCAAGAGAGCGTGCAATACTCGTTTTACCTACGCCCGGAGGACCCACAAGGCAAACAATTTGCCCTTTAATATCGGGCTTTATCGAACGCACTGCAATAAGTTCAAGTATTCTTTCTTTAACCTTTTTAATGCCATAGTGGTCTCTTTCAAGGATTTTGCGCGCTTTTTTCAAATCAAGGTTATCTTCGGAAAATGTATTCCAAGGCAAAGCCAAAACTGTATCAAGATAGTTTCTTACTACATATGCATCCTGCGAGGAGGAGCCCATTTTAGCGAGTTTTCCAACCTCTTTAAGAAGTTTATCTTCAATATCTTTTTTGAAGCCCACAGCCTTAATTTGAGATTTATATTCTTCAATTTCGTTTTCGGCATCTTCGCCCTCGCCGAGTTCCTCTGAAATAACCTTTAATTGCTCACGCAGATAGTATTCCTTTTGGTTTTTATCGACATTATCCTGTACTCTCTGCTTAATCTTTTTTTCGATTTTATTGAGCTCGGTTTCTTCTTTAAGGATTACAAGAAGCTTTTCAAGGCGTTTTACGGGGTTTATTATTTGCAATAATTCCTGCTTATCCTGCCAGGAAAGAGTAGCATTTACTGCGATACAATCCGATAATTCTTCGGCTGAATTGGAGGATACAATATCAATGACGATATTTGCGGGAATTTTGCCGCGCAAGGTCTGAGCATATTCTTCAAAAGCGTCCTTACCCTGCCTGATAAGCGCCAATTCATACGGCTTTGAAAATCCAGTGCTTTTCATCTCGCCGATTTCGCTGACTTCGGCACCGAGGTTTTCACCGTCATTCATAACAATTCCGCTTATCACCGCCCTTTTTCCGCCTTCAACGACTACTCGCTGCAGCTTAGAATTAGGCAGCTTCATAACCTGCTTGATTTTGCCGACAACGCCTACTGTATATAAATCGTCGGGCTCAGGCTTAGTAACGGCTATGTCCTTTTGGCATACCACAAATACCTCGCGGTTGCCGTTCATAGCCTCATTTAATGCAGATTTGGAAATATCACGGCTCACATCGAAATGCAAAACCATTTTCGGATAGAGAACCAGTCCCCTCAAAGGAAGGACGGGTAAAAATTTAGTGTTTGTATTCATATTAATCCTTATTCAAAAGCGACAGGTTAAGGTGGATTCCCATAACCTGCCGCCGAACATTTATGCGTATGTGTTTTTCCTAACTCGCTTCGGAGCCGGTTTTTTAAGTATGATAGGCTCTTTATCGGGATTTCTTGTTAATTCGGCTTCTGCCTCACCGTCAACGCACGCTTTGGTAACAGTAACCTTTTCAATAGTGTGATCCGACGGCATATTATACATTATCGGAAGCAGTACGCTCTCCAAAATAGAGCGAAGTCCCCTTGCGCCTGTGTTTTGCTCCAAGGTCTTTTTTGCGATGGCAATAAGTGCGTCATCCTCAAAGACAAGCTCAACGCCGTCCAGCTCAAATAACTTTTTAAACTGCTTAACCAGCGAGTTTTTAGGCTCGGTAAGAATTCTTACGAGGCTTTCCTCGTCAAGCTGTTCAAGTGAAGTTATAATCGGAACTCTGCCCACCAGCTCGGGAATAAGACCGTACTTAACCAAATCGGCGTTAATAACCTTGGCGTATGCCTCGGATTTATCCATTTCCTTCTTATCCTTGACATCTGCGCCAAAGCCGATGGCCGAGCCTTGCGAGCGCTTTTGAACAACCTTTTGAATACCGTCAAACGCGCCGCCGCAGATAAAGAGGATGTTTGATGTATCAATCTGAATAAACTCCTGCTGCGGATGCTTTCTGCCGCCCGACGGCGGAACATTGGCAACGGTGCCCTCAAGGATTTTAAGCAGCGCCTGCTGTACGCCCTCGCCGCTTACATCACGGGTGATGGAACGGTTTTCGCTTTTTCTTGCGATTTTATCAATTTCATCAATATAAATGATACCGTGTTCCGCTTTTTCAACATCGAAGTCGGCAGCCTGAATTAAGCGAAGGAG
The DNA here is from genome assembly GCA_902796055.1 of Oscillospiraceae bacterium. GTDB lineage: Bacteria > Bacillota > Clostridia > Oscillospirales > Acutalibacteraceae > RUG714. Next base: position 13,023 of record CADBNM010000028.1, on the reverse strand, counting down.
AATATTCTCAACATCCTCGCCGACATATCCGGCTTCCGTAAGTGTTGTAGCATCGGAAATAGCAAAAGGCACATTGAGTATTTTAGCAAGTGTTTGGGCTAGCATGGTTTTACCGACGCCTGTCGGACCTAAAAGCATTACATTGCTCTTTTGGATTTCAACATCGCTTTCATCAGCACCGAAATACACTCTTTTGTAGTGGTTATAAACCGCTACGGAAAGAGCAATTTTAGCCTTTTCCTGACCGACAACGAAATCATCAAGCTGTGCTTTTATTTCCTGCGGCTTGGGAAGAACTAAGCTCTCGCCCTTTTCCCTTGCCCTTTTTGTTTTTTTGTCGTGAGCGTCCTCTTCAATGATTTGATTGCACAAATCTATGCACTCGTTGCAGATAAACACGCCGGCGCCGGCAATCAATTTTTCAACCTGCCCCTGTGATTTACCGCAAAAAGAGCAACGCTCTATACCGTTGTTTCTTTGATCAGCCATTATTACCTCTCGGAAATTACTTTATCAATTAAACCGTATTCAACAGCTTCGTCAGCGCTCATGAAATTATCTCTTTCGGTATCCTTTTCAATCTGCTCTAACGGCTTGCCTGTTTTCTCGGCAAGGATACGGTTAATTCTTTCTCTTGTCTTTTTAATATGGTCGGCAGCGAGAATAATCTCGGTAGCCTGACCCTTTGCGCCGCCAAGAGGCTGATGAATCATAATCTCGGCGTTAGGCAAAGCATATCTCTTACCCTTTGCGCCTGCAGCAAGAAGAAATGCGCCCATGCTTGCGGCCATACCCATGCAAATTGTTGATACATCGCACTTGATATACTGCATAGTATCAAAAATCGCAAAGCCTGCCGAAACAGAGCCGCCGGGGCTGTTGATATAAAGGCTGATGTCCTTTTCGGGGTCTTGACTTTCCAAGTAAAGAAGCTGAGCGATTACAACGGAAGCGGTTGCATCGTTAACTTCATCGGAAAGAACAATAATTCTGTCGTTAAGCAAACGGGAGAAAATATCATAAGAACGCTCGCCGCCTGCAGTAGGTTCAATTACATATGGTACTAATGCCATAATAACACCTCCGTAAATTTACCGATATTATCGGATGTTTAACGCCGATTTAATCAGGCTTTGCAATTATCCTTAACAAACTGCATAGCTTTCTCTGCTGCAAGGTCGCCCTTGATTTCCTCTGCAGGAATAGCATTTTTGATAACATCGAGTTCAAGCTTATACATATCTGCGTATTTTTGCATTTCTGCCTCAATCTCTTCTTCAGTTACTTCAATGTTTTCCAATTCAACGATTTTGTCAAGGCAAAGTCTGATTTTAACCTGACGCTCGGACTGAGGCTTTAAGCTCTCGCGCAGTTTAGACATATCGCTGCCCGAATACTGAAGATAAGTTTGAAGATTGAGTCCCTGCATTTGAAGGTTCTGTTCAAACTGGCGGATATTCTCGTCAACTCTCGCGTCAATCATCTGCTCGGGTACTTCGGCTTTCATACCGTCGATAAGAGCGTCAATAACAGCGTTCTCGAAGTCATTTTCAGCTTCGCGCTTTTTGTTCTCTTTAATCTTTTCTTTTTCATCGGCTTTGAGTTCGTCAAGAGTATCGAAGCCGTTATCCTGTGCAAGGTCGTCGTCAATCTCGGGAAGCACCTTGTGCTTTACTTCGTGGAGCGTTACTTTGAAAGTAGCGTCCTTGCCTGCAAGGTTCTCTGCGCCGTAATCCTCGGGGAATTTAACATTAACATCGAATTCCTCGCCTGCCTTGTGACCGATTACCTGATCCTCAAAACCGGGGATAAACTGACCTGAACCGAGAGTTAAATCAAAGTTATCAGCCTGACCGCCTTCAAACGCCTCACCATCAACAAAGCCTTCAAAAGCGATATCGCAAATATCGTCTTTTTCGGCAGCCTTTTCAACCGCTTCAATTCTTGCGCCTCTCTCCTGAATCTTTTCAAGAGCCTCGTTGATTTCCTTCTCGCCAACTCTAACAGCCTTTTTCTTAGCTTTGATGCCCTTGTATTCGCCGAGCTCAACCTCGGGCTCTACAACGACCTTCATAACAAGCTCAAGACCTTCCTTGCCGATTTTCTTAACATCTAAATCGTAAGGAGCGGCAACGGCTTTTCTTTCAAGAGAGTCGATAGCCTCGCCGACGATTTCAGGATATATAATGTCAAGAGCATCTTCATAGAAAACGCTTTCGCCATATACCTTTTCAACCATTTTTCTTGTAGCCTTACCTTTTCTGAAACCGGGAACGGTAATGCCCTTTTTGTTCTTGTTGTAAGCCTTCTGGCAAGCAGCGTCAAACTGCTCGGGAGTTGCGCTTACAGTGATTTCATAAACATTTTTTTCTACGCTTTTAGCGGAGTCTAAACTCATTTTAAAAGTCCTCCAAATTCATTTTAAAAATATACGCCTTGCATTATAACATATATAATTAATATAATCAACAGAAAATTTTTAAATATTTTATGAACGCAAAAAAATGAGCGATTGAGCTCGCCCAACCGCTTGAAATGTAATTTATTTAGCATATATTCTGCTTGAAAGAATAAGCGATAAGTCGGATATATCGGCAATACCGTCACAGTTAAAATCGGGAACGGAATTATCCGGCTGCACCGTATCGCCAATATTCACAAGAAAAATGCTTATGTCCTCAACATCAACAAAATCATCGCCGTTTAAGTCAAAGGCATTATAACCCGAAGCGTCAGATACGGTTTCGTCGCCGTCGCTCATACTTGCAATGCAGTAATAATAGTCGTAATCATACATATCGGTATTAAGCACATTTGAATTATCACCTTCAAGCATTACGCCGTTTTTATTTATTTGATAGTCGTTGCCGTACCATTGATAGCTCACTTCAAAGCCGAGTGTTTCAACTTCTATTGCACCGTCTTTGCCGTGAGCCATTTTTTCAGGTTGCGAGATTATTGAAGGCACAGGGTAAAATTTCAAATCTAACCCTTCCGCATAGTCTTCGGCTTTAGTACCCTTAAAACCGTAAATCTGTATTTTATCCCACAGTCTGTCGCCGTGGAAAAAATCGCTGTAATAGGTGCGGGAACAAAGGTTATCGTAATACCCGACTTTTATAACTCTGCTGCCTGTAAAGGCTGAACCGACGCACATTTTCGGACAATTATCACCGTCAAAGCAATAAGGCATACTCGATGTTGAAATAAGCTTAGGCGCAACAAGAAGATTTAATGAAGTCGGCAAAGCTGTTTCATCAATACTTGTCAGTTCGGGACAGTACATCTTTTTAATTCCTCTTACATTAAAAAGCCCGCTCCGATTAATTTGAGTGAGTTTAGAAACATCAAGCTTTTCAAGGCGCATACAGCCAAAAAAAGCACCATTGCCCAAGCTTACGGGAGCGCCTGAAACCTCCTTGAGATTATAACACTCGCTGAAAGCGTAGTTGCCTATTACCGCACCGTCAGGCAAGGTGACTTTTTTCAATGAATAACAGTTTTCAAACGCATTATTCGGAACATTAGTCATTTTCGGGAAATTAAGTTCGGTTATTTTATCGGAATTAATAGTGATTTTTGTTATATTCGGAGCATCTATTTCAATAAGATTTGAGGTCAAACCCGAAGGAAACGCGGTCAAAGACGGAGCATAAAAATATTTCAATTCGTAATAATTCGTAATTGGTGTGATACCTGCTCCGTTGTGATAATAAAATGTTGTGCAACTTTCAGGCAAACGCAGAGATTTAATTTTTACATTTTTAGATATAAAATTATCATCAATGTAAGATCGATGTGAAGATTTTCTTCCAACCGAAATAACTTTTGTGTCGCCAATACGCTCAGGAATAATAATATTTTTAGCGTCCCCCAAATATTCAAGTAAAGCGCCGCTTTCATCAATAAGCACTTCGCCCGAAGTTACTGTATGCTCAGTCTTTATTTCAAGCGATTTAGAAACGCTTGAAGCCTTACCTGCTTCATAAGCGACCGCCCTGAAATTTAAATTTTCATCAACATAAAAAGGTTCTGTATAAAGAGTGCCGTTTTCCCTAGTCGGATAAGAATTGTCGGTTGTATAATAAATCTCGGCATTCTCCCCCGCACTCATCGAAAGCAAAAGGTCAGTATCAACATAATGCCCTGAATCAAGAGAAAACTCGACGCTCTGCGCTTTCCCACCTGTTACACAGCGCATTAAATCAGGCATACCTGCGCCGTAATAGATTTCCTTGTTTTCAGGTATGTCATACATCATATAAAGATTTTCGTGCGCCACATTTTCCGCCATTTCTTTATATACAGGCTTATAATCTCCGCTACCCCAATCATTATAATTCAAATCCGAAAAAGGCTTTACGCTCGACTTCAAAATACTTTCAATTTCATCAACTGTATAATTAATATTGATTGTTTTTAAAATTGCCGCCTCGGCTGTAATATACGGTGCAGAGAACGATGTGCCGCAGTTGTTCTCTATGCTTGCACCGACATCGGCACTCCAAGCCGAGTCAACCTCGTAGCCGGGAGCTATAAAATCAACAAGCTCACCGTAATTGGAGAAAAGCGCCTCATTGCCGTTTTTATCAAGCGCGCCGACTGTGAAAACCTCGGGAATATTCGCAGGTGAAATATTTGCAGCATTCTGCCCTTCGTTTCCCGAAGCGGCAACAACGCAAACACCATTGGCAATCGCATTATCAATGGCTTCAAGCATATATTCTTCGGTTTCACCGTCACTGCCAAGAGAAAGATTTATTACCCTTGCTTTTTCTTCAACGGCTAAATTAATGCACATTGAAATATAGTAATCGTCACCGACGCCCTCGCTGTTAAGCGCTTTATAAGAGGAAATAAGAACATTGTCATCAGTGTTATTATAAATAATTCCCGAAATAATGCTTCCGTGTCCGTTATCATCCGCCGCTGTGTGATTGCCACCTGTATTTGAGAAGTTATAGCCGGAATCAATAAGCCTGTAATTATCTTTATTTTTTTTGAAGAAATTTGAAGTGATATCAATTCCCGTATCAATTACGGCAACTTTCATTTTATTATTAGTCAGATTATTGGTTGAAATATAGTCGATGGCTTCTTCGCTTTCAATCATTCTCTCGCCGTAGCCTTGGGCTTTTGCAACTTTATCAACACTTGCCCATTCAACAAAATTCAAGCTGTTGTAATACTCGGCGGCAGCTTCGGCAGCCTCGGGCGAAGAGTATTCGTAAACATAATGGTTTTTGTAGCCTTTTATGCACTTTGCGTTACCGTATTTTTCAGGCTCCGAATACGCTTTAACGATAACTCTTGAAGCAATAATATCTTCCTGTTCCCTGCCCTCGTCAATGAGCTTTTCATCATTTTCGGTTAGGTTTTCCATAAAATATTTTGGTGCAAGCACATTTTGTGCGTAAGAAACAAAGGCAATAGAAATTGCACTGATTAATAAGATTATAGTTAAAAACAAACTGATTAATCTTTTCATTTTACCCTCCGCTTCATTACATTTTAATTATAATAGTTATATTTAAATGTGTCAACAACTTGCTCAAAACATTTTCGAATTAAACTTTGCTATAATTCAAAACTTAACTGTTGTGTACTTTTTTATGTTTCACCTCATCCGTCACACCGTTTGCGTGCCCCCTTCCCTTTCTTGTCAGGGTAAGGCTTATATTATCATAATGCGATAGCAGGCAAAAAGTTCACAAAAGTAAACTTGCTATTACTCGCTCTATATATTCGCCGGTGTGCCGTAGATACACGAAGGAGGTGTAAACTTTTAATTTTTTTGCAGTGCGAAATTGCAAAAAATCCGAAACCGTTTTGGTCTCGGATTTTTCCCTTATGAAATATTAAATGTTGCTGTGCTAATAACCTTTAATACATACTAAAAATATGAAGCGTTTCACATAATTAGTCGCACGGTTTCAGCCTCTTTTTCCGCAATCTTTTATTTTGTTTTTACTGCTTTTGTTGCGCTCCATGCGGAGTAGTAATTTACTTTATTCATTGTTTTATAGGTTCTTACTCTTACATAGTAAGCTTTCTTTGCAACGAGATTTTTGACTGTGTATTTAAGCGTTGCGGCTTTTTTGACTGTTACGGTCTTTGCGCCGCTAAACTTATTATTAGTTGCATACTGGAGCTGATAGCCTGTTACTGCGCCCTTCTTCCACTGTGCGGTAAAGGCTTTCTTTGCACCTGTTACTTTAACAAGACTTGTGCCTGCAGGAAGTGTGGGCGAATTAATCGTTGTCCAAGCGCCGTAATAATTCTTGCCGTCTGCGGCTTTGATAAAGAAACGCACTCTTGCTTTATAGGCGTGACCTGCGGCAAGCTTTGAGAAGGTGTAGGCTGTGCCTGTTGTGGTTGCTGTGCCTGCACTCTTGCCTGCAGAGTTGAGCAATTGCACTTGATAACCGTTTACGCCGCTTGTTTTAGTCCAAGTAAGCTTCTCGGCTGTAGCCGTCCTTGAAGCGCACTTGAAGCCTGAGGGCTTACCTGTGGGTGCGGTTAAGTTATATTTAATCACCTTGCCTGCTTCATCCTTCTTCAAAGCCGAACAACGAGAGCATTTGTACTGCGTATAGCCTACTGCGTTGTCTCTGGGAGCAACAACATTTGCAAGATAATTGTGAGCAATAGTGTCGGTATAACTATCAACATAACTGTAGCCGCACGAGCAGGTATGAGTTGTGTAGCCTTGCGCTGTGCAGGTAGGTTTTGTTACAGAGTTGGTGTATAAGTGAATATGCTCTTTAAACTCGGCTTTAATTAATACATCCACCGGACTTTCAAAATATGAACCGCAAGCGAGAATATAGGTTTTGCCCGCTTTTAAATTATAGGTGATTTTGAAATTATAATTGTTATTTTCAGAGCCGTATTCGTAGAATATATCATCATTTTCGGCAAGTAAATTCATATTACTGTCGTAAATATAGCCTTTTGAATCGACATCGCCTTGCGAATAGAAGGTGATTGTGCCATCCTTTTGCGGAGTGTACTTTGCATAATACTTTGCGTTTCCGCAAACTTTTACGCTTTGGCTAAAAGGCATCGTAATAGTAGGCATTACATAATTTTTGTCTTTAGTATGGCAATAAATACACTCGCCGCCTATGTTAATGTGCTCCCCTGTTGCGGGAACAGCCTGTGTGTATGTATGATTACAAATGGTGCAGGTGTATTTGCTCTCGCCTGCTTCGGAGCAGGTTGGCGCGCTTATAACCTGCTCGGTGTAGTCATGCGTGTGCGCCGTTTTTTCGTATTCAAGATTTAAATTGAAATTGCCCGAAGCCTTTTCACCGTAAACATAAGCACTTACAATATATTCTTTGCCTTGTTCCACATAGAGTTTTAACGAGAAATTTATGTCGTTATTAAAGTCGTCATTATAAGCAAGGCAGTTCATATCACTGTCATAAATACAGCCTGCAGTGTCTCTCTCGCCGGTGGAATTAAAATCTATAACGCCGTTTTTAGTCGGCACAAATTTCGCATTATACTTTCTGCCGTTATAAACGCTTATATTCTGATTAAAAGGTGCTACGATTGTAGGAACAGTATAGCTTTTATCCTCAATATCGCAATCTTTACAATAGCCGTTAACATAAATATGAACGCCTGTTGCCGAAACATCCTGTGTTTTTGTGTTGCCGCAAACGGTACAGGTGAAAGTTTTTATACCTTTTTTTGTACAGGTAGGCTGTGTTGTTACAACACCGCTGTTATATGAATGAGCCGCGCAAGGTTTATAAGTGATTTGTGCATTTGTAAGCGGGTCGTTGTTTTCGCCTATCTTAATATTAGCCCATTGCTGTTGTGTGCCAAGGTAAGTAACAGTTGCCAAATCACTATTACCAAACGCATAGTCTGCTATCTCGGTTACACTTTTCGGAATAGTTACATTTATAATACCACTCCAATAAAACGCGTCCCAACCGATACTTGTGACGCTAACGGGTATAACAGTTGATTTACAGCCGCTGATTATTTTGTTTTGATCAGTTAAAATAACCGCATTGCAATTGTCTCTGCTGTCATAAACCGTATTCTGAGGACTTACTGTTATACTCTCTAAACTTTTACAGGCAGCAAACGCACCGCCGTAAATATTATTGGCTCCACTTCCTACATATACTCTTTTTAAGGTTTTAGAACCATATACAACATAACGATAGATTGTCTTTACACTATCCGGAAAAACAAGTTCTTTTAAAGGACAATAAGCAAACGCATAATGCCCTATTTCTATCAAGTTTTTAGACAACTGCACATTTTCAAGTGCCGAACAATAATAAAATGCATAATTGCTTATCTTTGTTAGCGTATCGGGGAAATTAACCTTCTTTATTTCCTCGTTTTGATAAAAAGCCTTTTCGCCTATTTCGGTAACGGGATATCCTCCGAGCCTTTGCGGAATGGTTATTTCCGTATCAAAATAATTGCCGTTGTAGCCGGTTATAACCGCACCGCCGTTTTCAATTTTATATTCAAAATTTTTCTTTCCGCAATTTGTGCAAACATTGTTGGAAAAATTATGCTGCACCTCAAAATTAAGCTCATTATAATTGCAGGTGATTAAGTAATTATCCCTTTGTTCAAGCGGGCAGGAATGCCTGTAACCGTTTTCGTAAGCATAAATATACAAAATTTCATTTTTGGTTGTAAAGCCCGAAATCAAAAATTTTTCGCCGAACTTTTTAACATCGGGAGTTAAAATTTTGCTCTTTATTTTACTGCTGAGATTATATTGATAAACATCGGTTTTTGAATTAAAAAGGAGTTTATTATTATAATTTCTAAGCGCCGCATAATAAGAATCGGAAACCGAACACAGCGCAGTATGGTTTTCATCGGCAATATTTAAAGTTTTTGAAACACAGTCAATATAATAAAACTTGCCGTTTATGTACTGAAACTCCGCATAAGAATTACGCCAGTAATAATTATCGTATTCGGTATTATTAGCGGAATCGTCCCAGTCCACCTGTCCGTTTTTTATATGTCCTGTATCTTTTAACCCCTGCGCCGAACGCAAAAAGTTATCGTGTTCAACATAACCTACGCCGTCGTGAACATTATCATCCCAAGTGCAATCAACATAGTACCACTTTCCTTCAACTTTAGTTTTGTTCCATGCATGATTGCACAGGTTCGAACTTATAGTTACAGTGTCAATATTTAACCGGTTCATCAAGTACGCATACACAGCTGCATAGCCGCTACATACGGCTTTTTTATAAATTAATACACCCGCTATTTGGTAATCTTCATTAGGTATTGTGTCATTTAAATAATTTGTATAGTCATACGCGGTGCGAGAAACAACACGGTCATGAACCAAAAGCGACTTTTGAACATCGGAAAGCGCATTGTTCCCTTCAATTCCACTTAAAATTTCATCTCTTGCCGCTATAAATTGCTGATATATAGGAGCAAATTTTTGAGGAGTATTATAATTTGCGTTATAAGAAACACTTAATGATAAGAATTTAGAATAATTATAAGTATATCCTAACGAGTATACATTACAAAATTCACTCAGCTGGAATTTAACATAGTAATAAAGCGCATACCAGTTATTTGTTGAATAAGGAATATTGTAGCCGGAAATATCTATACTTGTGTTGCACTGTATTAAGCCGGATGAAAGGGTTGAAGTAAATGCATCCATATTCACATAGCGCGCAAGTATATCATCACAATTAGCTGTATTTGCATCTTCTTCTGCCGAAGCGTTAAAGCCTACAGCCGAAAAAGCGCCCAAAAGTATTGCCAAACTTAAAACTACACTTAAAACTCTTTTCATTTGTTTTACTCCTTAAGCGAATTTTATTTTTTGCGCATAAAAAATGCGCAGCTCCGAGGCTACGAAAAAAATACATAGCTCGAAGCCGCTAAACTAAAATAATCACGATATCCAAATGAACAAGTATTTAAGAGCTTGTATTTTTTACAAAATAAAAGCTTGCTCATTAGATAGTATTTGTACCTATATTAATTTATTTTAGTTTAGCATTTTTAGTATAACATAAAAATTTTATATTAGTCAATATAAAAAACACCTGCCGAGCAGGTGCTAACATTAGATATGATTATTTTTCAATCAGGTACGGGCAGAACGAAAGGGCGTCGGCGGAGATGAGTTTATATTTTATGCCGGCGTTTTCGCCGTTTAGGGCGACTTTGATATGCCCCGAGTGCATATGTCCGTAATAACATCTTTTAATGTTATATTTCTTTAAAGTGGCGGTTATTTCTTCACATTCTTCTTCGATTGTTATCGGCGGATAATGAAGAAAAACTACAGGCTCTTTACCGGTTTCGAGAGCGGATTCGATACTTCTTTCGAGCCTTCCGACTTCCCTTAAAAGCACCTTTTTATCGGCACTTTTTTCGGCATCAAAAAACCAACTTCTTGTGCCGCAAACCGCGATATTTTCCACCTCTACAGCATTATTGAACAAAAATTCAATGCTATCAAGGGAATTTTCAGCCTTAACACGCTCATTTTTGCTCATAGTGTCCCACCACAAATCGTGATTGCCTTTTATGAGTATCTTTTTGCCGGGCATAGAGTTTATCCACTCCAAATCGGGCAAAGCCTCTTTATAATTTATTCCCCACGAAATATCGCCCGGAATAATAACGGTGTCGCTTTCGGATACTAATTTTTTCCAATTATTTTCTATTCTTTCGACATAATTATCCCAGCCTTTGAAAACATCCATAGGCTTGTCTACACCAAATGATAAATGTAAATCTGCAATAGCGTAAATTGACATAATTACTCCGAATAAAGTTTTATATTTTTCAAAAAATACTAATGAAAGGAGGTTTAAAAATGGACAGATGCATTAAATGTTCAGTTTCAAACTGCAAATACCATTCAAACGACGAGTGCCACGCAAAAAGCATTGAGGTCGGTCCTCACTATGCTAATTCAAGCGCAGATACAATTTGTGTGACCTTTAAGGCAGAAGAAAATAAATAAAATTGATTTTAAAAATTGCCGAAATTAATTCGGCAATTTTTTCTTATTCTATACCTAACATATCGAGAACTACTTTGCTCATTTCTTCACGGTCAACAACCTGATTAAATCTTACGGGCTTCGACTTAATTGCAGCAAGCGGTGCAGGAATCTCGCAAGATGTGATTTCGCTTAAGGAGTCCATCATCTTAAAGCCGTCGTCACCGATAAGAGAAGCGTTGCCGACTGCTTCAAGTACTGCGGGGCTAAACTTGAACGGACTTGCGGTTGAAGCGATAACCGTCGGCGTATCGTCGCCCGTTCTTTCTATATAATCAAAGTAAACGGTAACGGCAACAGCGGTGTGAGTGTCGCAAAGATAATTATACTTTTTATAAATATTACCGATTGTGCGCTTGGTCGCTTCATCATCGCAATAGCCGCCCTCAAAACAACCTCTGATTCTCTCAAAAGCGGACTTATCCACAGTATAATGACCGTCCTCGCTAAGACCTTCCATACAGTCTTTAACAAACTCGTCATCATCGCCGCTGACATGGAACAACAGCCTCTCAAGGTTGCTTGAAACGAGTATATCCATACTCGGCGAAACGGTGGTATAGAAGTCGCGCTCCTTATTATAAAAACCGCTGCCTAAAAACTCGGTTAAAACATTATTTGCATTTGACGCGCAGATAAGTTTTCTTACGGGAAGTCCCATCTCCTTAGCATAGTAAGCGGCAAGAATATTGCCGAAATTTCCTGTAGGTACAACGATATTTATTTTATCGCCGCAGGTGATTTTATTTTGATTAAGCAAATCGCAATAAGCGGAGAAATAATAAACAATCTGCGGAACAAGCCTGCCCCAGTTAATGGAATTAGCCGAGGAAAACATCATATTGTTTTGGGCAAGCTTCGCCTTGATTTCATCGCTTGTGAAAATCTGCTTAACACTCGTTTGAGCATCGTCAAAGTTGCCCTTAATAGCGCAAACTCTGACATTTCCGCCCTCTTGAGTGCACATCTGCAGCTTTTGCATAGCGCTTACACCGTCATTGGGATAAAATACCAAAACATTGGTTGAAGGAACATCTTTAAAACCCTCAAGAGCCGCTTTTCCCGTGTCGCCCGAGGTTGCAACGAGAATTACAATCTGCTTACCGTCAGCAGTCTTTTTAGCCGACGTGGTTAAAAGATAAGGAAGAAGCTGCAGCGCCATATCCTTAAACGCGCAGGTGGGTCCGTGCCAAAGTTCAAGTATATCCACGCCCTCTTTAAGCTCGCTCAAGGGCGCAACGGCTTCCGAGCTGAATTTGCCCGCTTTATATGCGCCGTTTACGCAATAATCAATTTCTTCTTCGGTAAAATCGGTAAGATAAAGCGAAAGCACCTCTTTTGCCCTGCCGATATAATCGAGTTTTGCAAGGTTGATAATAAAATCTTTGCTTACTTGCGGAATTTCGCAAGGCACAAAAAGTCCTCCCTCGGCAGAAATGCCGTTGGTAATCGCCTCGGCAGCAGTTACTTTTACGGATTTATCTCTTGTACTTGTATAAAACATATTGTTCCTCCAATATTATTTACATTATAACAATATTAATCAGCGGTGTACGCATTTTTTATGTGATTGATAGTATAATCTTCAAAATTATCCTGTTCGCTGAAATAAACTTCGATAACATCAAAGCGAGCAGGCATATCTATCGCATAATGTGAGATAAAATGCGATGAAGCAAGAAGCGTTTTTCGCTGTTTATCCTCAGTTACAAACTCGGCAGGATTCGCTATAGAGCCTGCACTTCTTGCTTTAACCTCAAAGAAAACAAGGTGCTTTTTATCAATGCCGACTATATCAATTTCGCCGAAACGGCACTGATAATTGGCAGTTACAATATCTATGCCGTTTTCGCGCAAATAGCGACAGGCATATATTTCTCCCCATTCACCTGTTTTGTTCATTTTTCTAAAATTTTCTTCAAAAATGATTTTCTGTGTATTTCGCAAATACCGTATTTTTCAATCATTTCATAGTGAAG
>CADBNM010000027.1 GCA_902796055.1 Oscillospiraceae bacterium | reverse complement strand
TTTTAACGCAAAGATTTAAATAACTCTACTAAATCACATAAATAATAACAGTCTGCACGATTTTAGCCACTTTTTCGACAGTCTGAGCCTGCCTTGCAATAACAAGGCAGGCATATCGCTGATTATATCAGAAATTCAGCTCTTGCCAATCAAGGAACCGCTATAGAACTTGAGGTAGGTTTCCAAATGGGAAACTATATAATCTAAGCTGTGATTTCCCTCAAAAAGATAATTCTGAACATCTGCTCCGTTCTTCCGTGCAGAAAATACAATACGGGTAGAGCTTTGTAATTAAATGAGTCAGGGCAATAAACTGCCAGCTTCATTTCTTTTTTGAGAATTTTACTGTTTATTGTTTTTATGATTAAGCTCATACTTCTTCTCCGCAAATACAAATAATGCACCTTTGGTACAATTCATTGTCTTGCCAAAAGCACCACCGTTTCTATATGCTCCGTGTGCGGGAACATATCAACGGGTTGGATTTTTTTCACTTTATAGCCGTTTTTTACAAGGAAGAACAAATCTCTTTTTTGCGTTTCGGGGTTGCAGGAAATGTAAACCACTCTTTCGGGTGCGGATTTAACAAGATTAGAAAGAAACTGTTTTGAAGCGCCTGCTCTCGGCGGGTCCATAATTACCACATCGGCGCGCTTGCCTTCGCTTGCCCTGCCGAGCATAAATTCGCCTGCGTCGGCGCAAACAAATTGGGCGTTTTTGCAGCCGTTGAGCTTCGCATTTTCTCTTGCGTCCTTAACCGCATCTTTATTGAATTCCGCGCCGATAACCCTTTTAACCTTATCCGACGCGATAATGCCTATAGTGCCTATGCCGCAGTAAGCGTCAATAAGCTCGTCCGTATTTTTCAAATCAGCCATTTCGAGCGCCTTGGAATACAGCACCTCGGTTTGAGTGGGGTTAATCTGATAAAACGATTTCGGGCTGATTTTAAATTTTTTGCCTAAAAGCTCCTCGGTGATTTTTCCGCTGCCGTAAAGCACTTCCTGCCTTTGTCCTAAAACAAGGCTCGTTTTTTTATCGTTGATGTTAAATACAATAGTGGTAATTTCGGGGTGCGCCTTTAAAAGCGCTTTCACAAAGTCCTTTTTCCTCGGGAAAATATTTGTGCCGCCTACAAGCACTACCATTATTTCTCCGCTTTTAAAGCCTCTTTTAATAAGCACATGGCGCAGAAAACCTTTTCGTGTATCCTCGTTATAAGCACCGAGTTTAAAAGAGGGGAGCAGTTTCCTTATCGTGCCAATAATTTCATCAGCCCTTTCATCCTCCGTTAAGCACTTATCAACCGCTACAATGCGGTGAGAGGAGGACTGATAAACGCCCGAAATAATTTTGCCGCTTCTTGTGGTGCCGAACGCCGCCTGCACCTTGTTGCGGTAATGGTAAGGGTACTCCATGCCTATTATTTCATCAACATGGCGAAACTTACCGAGCAGCTTAATAACCTTAACCTGCTTAAATGATAACTGCTCTTTGTATGTTAAATTTTGGAGTTGACAGCCGCCGCACTTTTTGCGGTATTGGCATACTTTTTCTTTTTCCAATTTATATTCCTTTTAACATCTGCTCATAGGGTAAAAACTTGTAGCCGAGCCGTTCATAGAGTTTTCTCGCTTTGTCGTTATCCGGCTCTATTTCAAGGCGGTAACGCGGGGCGGGGAAGTGCTTTTCTATGTATTTCATAAGTTCGTTTCCGTAACCCTTGCCTCTAAAGTGTTCATAGACATATATTTCTTCCACCCAGATTACCATGCCGCCCGCTTCTTGGGAAAAGGTTTTGGCAATAAGGGAAAAGCCGACTGCCTTTTCTTCCTCGAAAGCGATGTAGCAATCAACATAATCTCGGCTTCTCATCATTTCATTAAATGTAGCCTCAATATTTTTAACGGGCACGGGGTGAATTACTGCGTTCGAGCGATAAAAAGCAGAGGCAAGGGAAAAGTAAACCTCTTTATCCCTTGCTTCGAGTTGTCTTATTTTAAGCATTGTGAACCGCCTCGGCTAAAGCTTTAAGTTGCGCTTTGTTTTCTTCTGTAAGCGATGTTTTTATAGTAATCAAGTCGCCGATATATTCAATATTCTGCATATTGTCGAGATACGACTTCATAACTCTGCCTGCGCTCGGCGCCCATGAGCCGTTTTGAACAAGAGCGACCTTTCTGTTTCTGTAGGTCTTGTCTCTTAAGTGCATAAGCAATTCTTCCATAGGCGGGAAGAGTCCTGCGTCGTAAGAGCAAGCGAACAAAACGGTTTTCGGATACCTGAAAGCGTCCTCAACACATTCCGCCTGGTCCTCTCTGGGAACCTCGCTGAATGCAACCTTCGGCTCGCCCAAAGCCTTTAACTGCTCTGCAAAATATTCGGCAGCCTCGAGGGTGTGACCGTGAATTGAAGCAACGGCAACGAAGGTGCCTTCGCTTTCGGGCTCGTATGCAGACCAAGTCTTGTAAAGACCTAAATAGTAATCAAGATTTTCGGATAAAATCGGACCGTGAAGCGGGCAGATAATCTCAATCGGGCAGTCAGCCAACTTGCCGAGCAACGCCTGTACCTGCTGACCGTATTTACCAACGATGTTGAAGTAGTATCTTCTTGCCTCGCAAGCCCAGTCCTCGTCTGTATCGAGAGTGCCGAATTTGCCGAAAGCGTCAGCCGAGAACAGCACCTTTTCGCTTTCTTCGTAGCACATCATAACCTCGGGCCAATGCACCATGGGCGAGGCGGTGAACTTAAGTGTGTGAGAGCCGAGCGAAAGGCTTTCGCCGTCCTTAACGGTAACGATTTCATTATCGACCGCAGCAAACTGCGGGAACATTCTCTTTGCGGTTTCGCCCATAACGAGGATAGCCTCGGGGTACTTGTCGCAAAACGCCTTAACTGCGCCTGTGTGGTCGGGCTCAAGGTGCTGAAGCACAAGGTAGTAAGGCTTTTCGCCTGCAAGCTCTTTTTCGAGAGCCGAGAGCCATTCGTCAATCTTTCTCTTATCAGCCGCCGCCATAACAGCGCTTTTTTCATCTAAAATAAGATATGAGTTGTAAGCCATACCGTTTGGCACGATGTACTGGCTTTCAAATAAATCAAGGTCATAGTCGTTAGTGCCGATGTACTTGATTGAATCCGTAATTTTAATATCCATTATACTTCTCCTTAAAATAATATATTATAATTATATAATACATTATTATTGAAATCAAGAAAAAACGGTTGAAATAGTGGATAAAACCGTGCAGACTAAAACATTTAATAAATAGTCAAAAATTATAACTTTTGCATTAATAATTAAAATTGTGGTTTGTTTGATTTTATCTCACTCTTTCACATCTGCTCAGCGTGTAGAAAAAACGGTTGGGAAACACCCAACCGTTTTTCATTAAAGTTTAATTTAAGCCGCTTCTTCTGCTCTTGCCATAGCCTCTTCAAAGTCTCTTGTGCCTTTGAATACTTCCTGCTTGTAGGGATTGATGCCCTGTTCTTTTGCTTTCTTAATAATGTTGCAAAGAATGATAACATTAATAACAATAGCAGCAGTAGCAATGATAGCCTGAGCCTGAGGATTAGCATCAGCAGCGGTGAGAACCAAATCGGGGTTCATCTTGCCGCTGAATGTAGCCGCAAACTTAGCGGGCTCAACATAAAGCGAGGGAAGAACGGTGAACTTTGAGTGGTTCTGGAACATCGGAACAACCTGAGCGAACATACACCAGATAGCAAGTGTGTTTGCACGGTTTTGAATCCAACCGCCCTTGTTCCAGAAAGTGTTTGCAAATGTCGGAGCGAGCAAAAGCGCAAGACCGCAATACCAAGAATGGTTGGGCAGGTTGAGATATGTATAAGCGAAGTTCCAAACATCGTAAGCGATGATGAACTGCCATGTCATATCGGGCCAAAGCATATCCTGCTGCTTTTTCTTTGAGGAGTAGATGCCCCACCAGCCTGTCATACAGAAGATATTGATGATACCTGCAAGACCGTTGAGCACATTCCACCAGCCGCCGTAAAGCCAAACGCCTTCGCTTGAATACCACCAACCGCCTGAAAGGCTGCCTGCAGCCATGAAGCCCTTGATAGCGCTCTCAAAGTCGGAGCCTACAGCGATAAGAATGTTGATAGCAACGATTACAAACGGGAAAGCCTTAAACCAGTTAACCTTTCCGATTTTGCCCCACTTGTACTTTAAGAACATAAAGCCGATACAGCCTGCAGTTGCAGCGTAGAGCTTAGCATAGTGGAACCAACCGTTCATTTCAACGATTGTCGGGTTGTCGGCGGCAAAGGTCTTTGCGCCGATGTTGATGATAACAAAATAAATTGTAAGAGCAAGGGGAACGATTCCAAAGAAGAATATGCCGCCTGCTTTTGTTCGTCTTGCAAGCTCATTGGCTACAACAAGACCAACGAATACGAGTACCCAACCGATTAACTGATAACCGGAGAGTCCTTCATAGAGATGGAAAAACATTTCAATCCTCCTAAAAAATTTTATTTTTTAAGGTGGAGGCTGAACCCGTTAAGGCTCAGCACGCCTCAATTTCTTTGATTTGAACCTCGTTGCCCACCACCAAGTAGGTGTGTTCGCTTCCGCAGTGGGGGCAAATCTTTCCGAAGTCCACGGTGCGATAGGTTTGCTCGCAGTCCTCGCAGTAGGTAATTGCTTCAATCGGCTCGTTGATAAGAACCGAGTCCTTAAGAATATCCGTTTTCTTCACTGCCCATTTCCAGCAGTCCGTAAGATACTCGGGAATAACCGTTGAAACCTCGCCTATCTGGACGGTAACGGAAGAAACTTTTGTAAGCTGTTGTTCCTTTGCGACATCCTCTATCGTTTCAATAATGTGAAAAACAATTCCTAATTCGTGCATTTTTAACCTTTTTTAGCCGCTTTCTTAGCTTTTTTGATTTTAAATTCACGCTTGATTGTGTAAGGAAGAATAGCCTTGAGCTTATCCTCAGCCTTATACATTGTTGAGCACTCGGGGCGTTCTCTGTAAAGGTGGATAGCGTCAAGCTCACACTTAGTTGTGCATACGCCGCAGCCTACGCAACGGTTAGCGTCAACGATTGTTGCGCCGCAGCCGAGGCACCTTGCCGTTTCGGTCTTAACCTGCTCCTCGGTGAGCATTTTGTAATCATCCTTAAATCCTTTAGGGTCAACTTTTCTCGTTGCCTTGGGAATCTGGCGTTTAGCGGTATCGTAACTCTCAAGCACAATATTGCCCTTGTCGAGTTCAACATAGT
>CADBNM010000026.1 GCA_902796055.1 Oscillospiraceae bacterium | reverse complement strand
GACGGCGTTGGTTCAATCGCAGGTGCATTCTTCGGCGGCTGCCCGAACACAACTTACGGCGAATCAGTAGGTTGCGTAGCAATCACAGGTAATGCTTCCGTAATCACAATTCTTGCAACAGCAATTATGGCAATCATAATTTCCTTCTTCGGACCCTTCGTTGCATTCCTTTCAACAATCCCTGCTTGCGTAATGGGCGGCGTATGCATCACTCTTTACGGTTTCATCGCAGTATCCGGTCTTAAGATGATACAGAAGGTTAATCTTGATGAAAACAAGAACCTCTTTGTTGTAGCTGTAATTCTCATCTGCGGTATCGGCGGTATGACTCTTAAGCTCGGCACAGCAGGTCAGGTTACTCTTACCGAAATTGCAACAGCGC
Source organism: Oscillospiraceae bacterium (assembly GCA_902796055.1). Lineage (GTDB taxonomy): Bacteria > Bacillota > Clostridia > Oscillospirales > Acutalibacteraceae > RUG714. Next base: position 6,624 of record CADBNM010000026.1, on the reverse strand, counting down.
TTATCCTCGGTATCATCACTAACCTTGTTCTTTCAAGAAAAAAGTCCGATAAAGCAGAGAAATAATAATCAGATAAATATTAAATGTCCTTACAGAATAGATAAAAGCCCCCCAAAGGGGCTTTTTCTATTTCACCAAAAAATATGCGCTTTTTTGTGCAAGTATATGAATAAATATTTACTTCTTGCTTTTTGAAATAAAAAAATTACATAATTATAATGTAATATTATATTCATTAACGAGGTGGTAATATGAATAGAATAAAAAAAATTATTTCGTTATTTATGGCTTTGGTAATGCTTTTGGGAATAATTAATATTTCCTCCTTCGTTTCTTTTGCCCAAACGAGTCCCGACGGTAAATTCGATTATACCGTTTCGGGCACTAACGCTATTTTTGTAAAATACAATAGAATTGACGATACCGGCAATTACACCATACCCTCCAAGGTCGGGAATTATACTATTACCGAAATTGAGGGCTTCGCATTTTCTCAGTGCTCGTTTACTTCGATAACCATTCCCGCCTCTGTTGTTACGGTGGGCGACGGTATATTTGAAAAATGTTCTAAACTTACCACCGTTAATATCGGCGCAGGGGTTAAAAAATTCGGTACCAATGTGTTCTCGGAAACACCGCGCCTCGCCAAGATTAATGTTTCCGCTTCAAATAAATACTTTATGAGCGACAGTACAGGTATAATGTACTCTAAGGACGGCTCTGTTATTTATGCTTATCCCGTTGCTAACGCCGCGACTTCGTTTACGGTTTCAAACAAGGTAAAAAGAGTTGAGCACTATGCGTTTGACGGTGCGAACAATTTGAAAACCTTAACAATAGGTACGGGTCTTACCGCTATTACCGACCTTGCGTTTATCGGCGCGAGAAATATTCAAACAATTAAAATATTAAGCAACGCATCCTCAATCGGCAACAATGCCTTCGGTAATATCAATAAGCTCACCTCAATAAATATTCCCGATACGGTAACATATATCGGCAAAGAGGCATTTCAGGATGATAATTCGCTTCACAGTCTGCTTATTCCGAAATCCGTAAATTATATAGGAGTTGACGCTTTTGAGGCTACCGCAAGCGATTTCCTCGTATATTGCTATTCGGGCTCTTACGCGGTAACATATTGCGAAACCTACAATATTGAGTATGAGCTTGTTGACAGCGTGCTTTCCGGACTTACAATCACTTCTCCGCCGGCAAAAACAAGCTATTGTCTCGATGAACAGCTTGATACTACAGGACTTATTGTTTCCGCTATGTATTCAAACGGTATAAGCAGAACCGTAACCGGGTACAAGCTTTCCGAGTTTGATTCATCTACTAAAGGCACTAAAACAATAAATGTTTCTTATACCGATTCGGGAGTAACTCGTTCCGCGTCGTTTAAAGTAACCGTCGGCAGCCATAATTGGAAGTTTGACTCTTATGTTCAGGGCAGCGAACCTACCTGTGAAGAGGGCGGACTTGCGAAATATATTTGCACTATTTGCTCCGCTTCAAAAACGGAAGCTGCGCCGCCGCTCGGTCATGAACCGGTTGACGATATTTTTGACGAGCCTACCTGTACTATGGAGGGCATTAAAAATGTTATTTGCTCGCGCTGCGGCGAATTGCTTGAAGAGGATGTTATAATTCCGCCTTTGGGACATATTTCCGATAATTATACTATATATAATCCGCCCACCTGTACCGAGGGCGGCGAGCTGGCAGGCGTCTGCACCCGCTGCGGTGAAGAGTTTGATGACATTTTAGGTCCTTTGGGTCACAGCTATGTCAACGAGGTAATAGAGCCCTCGTGCGAAGAAAAAGGCGCGGAATTTGTTGTGTGCTCAAGGTGTAATGAAGTGAAAAGCGCCGTATTTTCCGACCCGCTCGGGCATGACTATGTCGAACAGGTAAAGGAGCCCACCTGTATAGAACAGGGATATACTGTTTTTACCTGTAAGAATTGCTCAAATACTTATATAGACGATTATATTCCGCCGACCTCACATTCGTTTAATACTAAGTCGGTAAAGCCGACTTGTACGGACGAAGGCTATTCTTACTATAAATGCAGCGTATGCTCCTATGCCTATTACGGCAACTTCCAAAAAGCACTCGGACACAGCTACGGCAAAAAAATCACGGTTAACCCGACCTCAACTAAAATAGGCTACACAAAGGCGGTTTGTTCGCGCTGTAAGCATGTTTGGTACACTAATATTAAAGACAGATTGGGTCCAAGCTCTATTTCCGCAAACTGCGCATCCTATGTTGAAATGGGCAAATCGGTTAAAATAAGCACCTCCTTAACCCCGAACGGAATTGTTGACAGGGTGCTCTTTAAAACCTCCAACCCCAAAATTGCAACTGTTTCGTCTACGGGCGTTGTTAAGGGCAAGAGCATTGGCACGGTTAAAATTAAATGCTATCTTTCAAACGGAAAGAAAACAAGCGTAACCGTCAAGGTTAAAACGCCTTCAACAAAGATTAAGTCCTTAATCACCGTTGCCAAGCGCAGGCTTAAGGTTAATTGGAATCAGGTAGATGTCGCGAACGGCTACTGCGTTCAGTATTCGCGCTATTCCTCATTTAAAAAGGGCGTAACCACAAAGTACATTTCGGGCAAGACAAATACTTCCATAACCTATAAGAATTTAGCCTCGGGCAAGCGCTACTATGTCAGAGTTGCAGCTTATAAAACCGTAAACGGTTCAAGGAGCCTGTCGGTTTGGTCAAAGGTTAAGTCCGTTAAGGTAAAATGAGTCGAGCTTTTACAGCCCCCATTTAACTTTTTAAGCTAAAGTCAAATAGATATTGACTTAATATTTTTAAAGTGATAAAATTATAGTTAATAAATAATTATTAAAGCGACGAAGGGAAAAGGCAAAAGCAACATTTTTCCACAGAGAGTGCCGCAGGGGGTATATACTCATTGTTGAGAGCGGCGCGAAAAAGGCTTGAGCTACCGTTCCCCGAGCGGCTGCTGAAAAGGCGGCACGGGCGCTCCCGTTACAGGGCTCATCGAGTGGCATATTTTATATGCAATTTGGGTGGAACCGTGGAGTAATAGAACTTCATCCCAAGGTACAGTTTGTGCTTTGGGATTATTTTTTTAGGAAAGGACACATATTATGGTAAAAATCACATTAAAGGGCGGCGTTGTAAAGGAATATGAAAACGGCGTAACACCGCTTGAAATCGCTAAAAGTCTCGGTATGGGACTTTACAAGGCGGCTTGCGCTGCCGAGATAAACGGCGAAAACTGCGACCTTCGCACTCCGATTAACGAGGATAGCGAAGTTAATATTTTAACCTTTGAGAGCGAGTTCGGCGCATACACCTTCCGCCATACTGCCTCTCATATTATGGCGCAGGCAGTTAAGCGCCTGTATCCTGAAGCAAAGCTTGCAATAGGACCCGCTATAACGGACGGCTTTTATTATGACTTTGATTTGGAACATCATTTTACGGCGGAGGATTTAACCGAAATTGAAGTTGAAATGAAAAAAATCGTAAAAGAGGCGTTGCCGCTTGAACGCTTTGAAATGACTCCCGAAGAAGCGGAGAAGTTTTATGAAGAGCAGGGCGAGATATATAAGGTTGAATTAATAAAGGAGCACGCAGGTAAAGGCGAAAACATTTCGTTCTACAAGCAGGGCGAATTTACCGAGCTTTGCGCAGGTCCGCATATTCCCGATACTTCAAGGATAAAGGCATTTAAGCTCACTTCCGCAACAGGCGCATATTGGCGCGGCGATGAGCACAATAAAATGCTCCAGAGAATTTACGGCACGGCTTTTGATAAGGCTTCAAAGCTTGAAGCGCACCTTCAGAAGCTTGAAGAGGCTAAGAAGCGTGACCACAACAAGCTCGGCAGAGAGCTCGAATTCTTTACCACGAGCGACATTATCGGTCAGGGCTTGCCGATTATTCTTCCTAAGGGCGCAAAGGTGATTCAAACGCTTCAGCGCTTTGTAGAAGATGAAGAATATAAAAGAGGCTGGCAGCTCACCAAAACTCCATATATGGCAAAGAGCGATTTGTATAAAATCTCGGGGCATTGGGATCACTATAGAGACGGTATGTTCGTAATGGGCGACCCCGACAGTGAGGATGAGGTTTATGCGCTCAGACCTATGACCTGTCCCTTCCAGTATCAGGCGTACCTTAACAGAGGGCGTTCTTACAGAGATTTGCCGCTCAGATACAACGAGGCTTCAACCCTTTTCAGAAACGAGGCTTCGGGCGAAATGCACGGACTTATCCGCGTAAGACAGTTTACAATTTCCGAAGGGCACCTGATGTGTACTCCCGAGCAGCTTGAACAGGAATTTAAGTCCTGCGTTGAGCTCGCTATTTATATGCTCAAAACCTTGGGACTTTATGAAGATGTTTCCTATCGTTTCTCACAGTGGGACCCCGAGGACAGAGAAAAGTATATCGGCACCGAGGAGCAGTGGGACGAGGCTCAATCTACAATGCAGAAAATCCTCGACCATCTCGGGCTTGAGTACAAAGTAGGTATAGGCGAAGCCGCGTTCTACGGTCCTAAGCTCGACATTCAGATTAAAAATGTTTTCGGTAAGGAAGATACTCTTATCACAATTCAAATCGACCAGATGTTAGCAAAGAATTTCGGTATGGAATATGTGGATAAGGACGGCGTAAAGAAAAATCCGTATATCATTCACCGCACCTCTATCGGCTGCTATGAAAGAACGCTTGCGTTGCTTATCGAAAAATATGCGGGCGCATTTCCGACTTGGCTTGCTCCCACTCAGGTTAAAATTCTTCCGATTGCGGACAGACATCAGGATTATTGCGATGAAATTAAGGATAAGCTTATAGCCGAGGGTATTCGCTGCGAGGTTGATTACAGAAGCGAAAAAATCGGTTATAAAATCCGTGAAGCGCAGCTTGAAAAAATCCCTTATATGCTCCTTGTAGGCGATAAGGATATTGAAGCGGGTACGGTTTCGGTTCGCTACAGAAAAGAGGGCGACAAGGGCGCTTCAACGCTTGAAGATTTTATAGCGCTCATTAAGCAAAAGACCGAGAGCAAGGAGCTTGACTATTAATATTGAAATTTTATTTTAAAAGTAGTAGAATATTATTATATTTAATATAGGAGTGATGGCTTATGAACAGTTTACAAACAGCATATTGCAGAATTTACCAAAAAGTTATGAAGGTTGGCGCAAATGCCTTCTTTCCGTGGAAAGAGCCTCAAATCTTTTCGGGCGCAGGCGCAGTAAAAGACCTTGCAAAAATCATTAAAGAAAAAGGCTTTAATAAGCCGCTTATCGTAACTGACCCCGGGCTTATGAAATTAAACCTGCTCGCAGGACTTTTTGAGTCAATCGAAGCTCAGGGCTACAGCTATGCGCTTTATGACGAGGTTGTGCCTAATCCCACAATAGATAATATCGAAGCGGCGCTCAAAATTTATAATGATAACGGCTGCGACTGCGTTATCGCTTTCGGCGGCGGTTCTTCAATGGACTGCGCTAAGATTACGGCGGCAAGAGCAGCTCACCCGAATAAACCCGTTGCAAAAATGCGCGGACTTATGAAAGTCGGCAAGGGACTTCCTCCGATTTTCGCCGTTCCCACAACTGCGGGCACAGGCTCGGAAACTACTATCGCCGCAGTTATCACAGGCGAAAATCATACCAAGATTACTATTTTGGATCCGTACATCCGTCCGCCTTATGCTATACTTGACCCCGAACTCACTTTGGGACTTCCGCCCTTCATTACAGCTCCCACAGGGCTTGACGCTCTTACTCATGCCGTTGAGGCATACATAGGCAAGTCCAATACAAAGAATACTGCTGAGCGCGCAAGGCAGGCTGTTAATCTCATTTATAAGTATCTTCCCGTAGCATATGCTGACGGTAAGAACCTTGAAGCGAGAGAAGAAATGCTCAAAGCTTCTTACTATGCGGGCGTTGCGTTTACTCAGGCATATGTAGGCTATGTTCACGCTTTTGCTCACGCAATCGGCGGTATGTACGGCGTAGCGCACGGTTCGGCTTGTGCAACAATTCTTCCCGAAATGCTTAAATATTACGGTAACTCTTGCGCAAAACAACTCGCAGACCTTGCAGATGAAGCAGGCATTAAGGGCGATAACGATATCCAAAAGGCAAAGAGATTTATTAAATCTATCGTCGATATGAACAAGGAAATGGGTATCCCCGCAAGATTCGATATGCTCAAGGAAGAGGACTTCGAGGAACTCGCAAACCGTATTCTTGCAGAAGCAAACCCGCTCTATCCCGTTCCGAGAGAAATGGATAGGTCGCAGGTACTCAAAATGCTCGCCCACTTACAAGCATAAAAAACAATTAAGCACTTAAGCAAAAAGTTCACTTTTGTGAACTTTTTGCCATATCTCGCAATGCGATACCATTTGCAAGCTTACTTCCGCAAGTCACAATCCGCCCATTATCGCATTATGATACCACAACCACCCCTCGCAATACGAGGTTGCAAACAGGGGAGTTTACTTTAGTAAACTACTTATCTGCTACTATCGCAATGCGATACTACACACGAGTTCACTTTTGTGAACTCGCCAGCGTGTAGAAAAACCTTTTTCTACACGCTGAGCAGAGG
>CADBNM010000025.1 GCA_902796055.1 Oscillospiraceae bacterium | reverse complement strand
TTTTAACGCAAAGATTTAAATAACTCTACTAAATCACATAAATAATAACAATCTGCACGATTTTAGCCACTTTTTCGACAGTCTGAACGGAGCTGTCTCACAACAGCTCCGTTTTAGAAGCAGAGAAAAAGCGCAAGCGCTTTTTAAGTGATATATACCTGTGACAAATAATGGTATGCTTCGTGTAGTGATGTATGCGCTCTTGCAAACAAACTACGCTCATCAATCAAACGCTGCAATCTTAACTTGTGAGAAGTAGATAAAAAAATCCGAAGCAGGGCTGCTGCTTCGGATATTCTTTAAATATACTTTTCAATAAAGCCCCAAACTGCCGGCCAATAAATTTCGGGATGGAATTTATTGGAACGGGCATGAGTCGCGTCGGGAACGATAAGCTTTTCTTTCTCGGTGATACAAGCGTCATAAAGCGGATGAACCATAAAGGTCGGCACAAAGTCATCCTCGGCGCCGTGAACGAAGAACATCGGCTTCTTACACTTAGGAACACAGTCAATCGGCGAGCAATCGCGCTTAAAGGAAACGCCGGTTCTAAGTTTTGCAAATAATTCAAGCAGATTTACAAACGGGAATGCGGGAATATGCTTAGATTTAATAACATAAGCGAACTGGTCATAGGCATTTGTAAAGCCGCAGTCCTCGACTATACATTTAACATTGTCGGGCAAATCCTCGCCTGAGGTTACCATAACCGTTGCAGCACCCATCGAAACACCCATAAGCGCTATTGAAGCATCAGGGTCAATTTCCAAAATATACTTAATCCACGCAAGCACTGTATACTTATCCTTATAGCCCATTGAAACAAATTCGCCTTCGGACGAGCCGTGAGCAAGCAAATCGGGAAGCAAAATATTGTATCCCCTTGCGCACATTTCGGGTGCGTTATACATTCTCGACGCCATAGCCGCGGAATTACCGTAGCCGTGAACAAGAATAATATATTTATGAGTATCAAGCGAATGCTCATAATAATAAGCACGGAGTTTCTGACCAAATATGTTTTGTGTCCAAAACTCTTTATGGTCATCATCCAAATCCATTTCGCCCTTCATAAGCTTTGCGCGTTCATCAAGCGGATAATCATCGTAAACCTTCTCTATCTCGGGATATGTTCCCGGATTGGCGGCGGTGATTTCCATCTTCTTGATTTTTGAGTTATCCATAAATATTTTTGACTTTTTGCGAACCGCAAAGTCAACCAACAGCCAGCCCGTTACTGCACAGATTACGCACAAAACGGCTAAGACTATTAAAACTATTCCCCACCATGCCATAAGTGTAAACCTCCTAAAAAAGCAATATATATACATTATATTTTAATTTGATTTATTTTTCAACATATTTTTTTAACTTGACTCTCCTTTTAAGTAATGTTAAAATATTATTACTTCGGGGCAGGGTGAAATTCCCTACCGGCAGTATAGTCTGCGAGCCTTTATGGTTGAGCCTGTGCAATTCAGGCACCGACGGTTAATGGATTTAAGTACTTAAATCCATTGTATAAGTTTACTTATACTTAAAGTCCGGATGAGAGAAGTAAAGCAAATATGCTTAATTTTTCCCCGACTTTCGGGGCTTTTTCTTTTTCCGAAGCAGAAAGGAATATTATGAAAAACAAAAAAGTAAGATATGCAGCAGTTGTAGGCATTATGAGCGCGATTGCAGTGGTGCTGCAATTTTTGGAGTTCCCCATTCCCTTAGTGCCGAGCTTTATTAAATTCGACTTTTCGGATTTACCCGGGCTCATTACCGCCTTTGCCTTCGGTCCCGTCGCAGGCGTTTTGGTAAGCCTTATAAAAAACATTATTCACCTGCTTGTTACTCAGTCGGGCGGCGTAGGCGAGCTTGCAAACTTTTTGATTGCCGCTGTATTCACACTCTCTGCAGGACTGATTTACACGTTTAACAAAACCCGTTCGGGTGCGCTGATTGCTTCGCTTAGCGCAAGCGCATTAAGCGCAGTTAGCTGCATTATTACAAATTATTACATTATTTATCCGATTTACTACAAAATCGCCATGCCAAAAGAAGCTATACTCGGAATGTATAAGCAAATACTGCCGAGTGTTGATTCCATATTCAAATCGTTACTTATTTTCAATGTTCCGTTCACTTTCGTTAAGGGTTTGATTATTTCTCTGCTTTGCTTTATTGTATATAAAAAGCTATCGCCGATACTTAAAGGAAAACAAATGTAAAAAAGTATTGACTTTTAACACTGTTTAAACTACAATAGGTATGAATAAAAAATAAATAAGACTTTAATCATTAAGAGTGGCTGAGGGACAGGCCCTGTGAAGCCCGACAACCTGCGTTTTGCAAGGTGCCAATTCCTGCGGTAAAGCCGAGA
>CADBNM010000024.1 GCA_902796055.1 Oscillospiraceae bacterium | reverse complement strand
TTTTAACGCAAAGATTTAAATAACTCTACTAAATCACATAAATAATAACAGTCTGCACGATTTTAGCCACTTTTTCGACAGTCTGAACCGCTGTTCATTTATTTGAACAGCGGCTTTCTTTTATTTGAACAGCGGATTTGTGTTGTTGACTTTATTACTAAATAATAGTAGAATATTTGGAAACGAGGTGAAAAAATGTCAAAAAAAGCACTGTCCGCAATAATTGCTATCATTATTCTTTGCATCACAATTTGCGCAATTAGCTTGAGCTCTGTTTCGGCAAAGAATAATAAATTGAATAATGTAAGCGGCTTTAAGGCTACGGAAGTCAGCTCAAAATCCGCAAAGCTTACTTGGGATAAAGTTCGCGGTGCAAAGGGTTATTTTATTTATTCCTATAGCTTTAAATATAATAAATGGGTAAGGATTTCGATAATAAACTCAAATTCCAAACTCATTTATAATCTTAATCCTGCAACAAAATATGTTTTCGCTGTAAAAGCGTATACTTTTTCACATAACAACATAGTAACAAGCAAGTCTCTTGCAAAAGCGCAGGCTATAACTTACTTGAAGCAAATAAAAGGCTTAAAAGCGAGCGCGGGTTGGCATAACGCCCTTTTAAGCTGGAATAAGGACGCTTCGGCTGACGGTTATATTATTTTTAAGCGCGAAAACAACAGCTGGAAAGTATTTAAGAAGTTAGACTCAAACACAAATAAATATAATGTCAGCGGCTTGAAAATGAACTCTAAATATGCTTTCAGCGTCAGAGAGTATAAAATAGCCGCAAATAAAAAAATATTAAGCGAAAAATATACCGCCGTTAAGGTGAAAACTCTTGCTGCGTCGGTTAAGGGCTTTAAGAGTGTTTTTGCCGAAAACAAGGTAAGATTAAACTGGAAGAAAGTAGATAAGGCAAAGAGCTATAATATTTATTGTTATGACTTTGCTTCCGGGAAGTGGGAGCTTGTTGCCAATGCTGATGCGCTTTTTTGGGGAATAACGGATTTGAGCACCGGCACGGTTTACAGATACGGCATTGTACCCGTAATGGAAGGGAAAGCGGTGAATACCGAGGATATGGCAAAGACCGAGGGAAAAACCCTGCCCGGAACTGTCAACTACAGTGTGGTAAGAGAAAACGGACTCTTGAAATTTAACTGGCAGGAATTGGAGGAAGCCGATAAATACATAGTTTACACAAAGCTGCCGGATAAAAATTGGAAAAGAGAGGCTGTAACCACCGCGCTTTCCTATAAAATTAAAGAGCCGAACGCCGAAAAATACTATGTTACAGTCAATGCGGTAACATTTTATAAGGGCAAAAGGCTTGGCGGTTTATACAATAAAAAATATGTTCAAAAAAAGCCGTATGCTTATAATTTGTATTCCGACGGTGACTCGATATCCTACGGCACGGGTTCATACGGATATTCTTATGCCGCGATTTTTGCCGAAAACCATAATATGGCTCTTACAAATAACGGTGTAGGCGGAGGAACGCTCGCTTCGAGCGTTAACGGCAGGTATCATATAGCCGAGAGCGTAATCAAGAATATTAACGACTCTTATGATTATATTTTCTTTGACGGCGGAGCGAATGATTTTGCGTGTAACGCACCTTTAGGCAAAATAACCGCAGGCACAGAAAATCAGTTTGATATGAACACAACCTGCGGCGCATTGGAAAGCATGCTTTCTTACACTAAAAAAACCTGCAAAAATTCCAAAATCTATTTCATTTCGGTTCATAAAATATATGACGACAGTAAGAAAAACCTTTTAGGTCTCAATTATAATGCTTATAGAGTTGCTATTGAGAGCATATGCCGAAAGTATAATGTGCCGGTAATAGATTGCTATAACAATCCCTTCGATTTTTCTTATACTTTCAAGAAAAACGGCGTATTTCCGAAGGGCGATAAGATTCATCCCACCGAAGAAGGCTATAAACGCTTTTATATGCCCGTTATCGAAAAGGCTGTAATAGTAGATTAATATAATTAATGCCCTGAAGTTGACTTCAGGGCATTAGTTTTGTCTGTTAGGATTGTTTGTTTGGTTTAAAATATAATCAATTGAAACATTATAGTAATCGGACATTTTTATTAGAATTTCAGTCGGTATATCAATATCGCCACGCTCATAATTGCTGTATACTCGCTGAGAACAGTTTAAGATCTCAGCAATTTCTCGCTGCTTTAGGTCGTGGTCTTCTCTAAGATTTCGCAATCTTTCGTACATATTATCACCCCTGATAATATTATACTTAGCGAAAAACTCGCTATTGACTTTTAGCGGAAAATTCGCTAAAATTTATTTATACAATTGTTATTTTTTAGAAAAATTTGATGAAAATCACAATATTTTTTAAAAGCTTGAAATATGTATTATTCTTGGGGAAAAATTATGTTTTGCTATAAGTGCGGAAATGAAATGGAAGAGGGTCAGCTGTTTTGCTGCACTGCGATTTGGATAATATTCAACAGCAATTGGGAGTTATAATTGAGCAAAACCAAGAAACGATTATGGAATTAGAGCGCCTTAACGCTACAAATAATAAAATGCTTGAGCATAACCAAAAGATGCTGCAAAGCGCAATTAATACAGAGAGAAATAGTGCTTTGATTGCTCAGTACACAAGAATAGCGGCAAATAATACAAGCCTTTGCGCTTCAATCCAGTTAAGCAATTATTTGTTTGATAAATAAAATTTTTAATGTTAGGAGAAAGGATAATATGATTTGTTCAAAATGTGGAAAAGAAAATTTGAGCGGTGCCGCTTACTGTGCGGGCTGTGGCAGTACTCTTGTACCGAACAGTGCAGGGGGTATTCAAAAACAAGCCAATACAATAACTCTTAAAAAGTCAACGGCAATTATTATTTGTGCTATTGTTATTGCTTTGATTTTTTCAATGGGCGTTGTTATTGTCGTAAGTAATGTTGATAAGCTTTCTTTTGGCGGCAACAGTATTGTAGGTGCATGGAAAGATGATAGCGGAAATGTGCGTTTTGAGTTTTTTGAGGATGGCACTTGTTCAGGCACTGGCGCAAGTTATTATGAAGCGACGGAAAACGGAGTTTTAACAACTTTTGATTCATATCATTATCCTGATGATAAACTTTATTATAAAGTTGAAAAAGATAAATTATATATTGCGGAAAACAAAGCTGATTTGCAAGAGAACATAGAGCAAGGAATATGTTTTGAAAGAAATAAATAAAAAGGAGAAATGGAAATGAAAAGACTTTTAAGCGTATTATTAATAGTTGTAACGGTATTAAGTTTATTCACGGCTTTAAATATTAATTCAAGTGCGGATTTGGTACCGTCAAATTATTTGCAACTGAATTCCGGGAAAAGTGTTTCAACTCAAATCACTTATGAAAATCAAAAGAGTTATTTAAAGATTAATCTGCCATCAGCAGGGGAAGTTTCTTTTACAATAACCAACGCAAATAATCATTCACAAAATGTTACTGCATATATTAAACTATATGATGAGTTATTTAGCCGTGAATATCTTGACAGAAGTGTTGAGAGTATTGGCGTTCCAAATACATTAAAGATAAATAAGTATTTGTATAGTGGCATTTATTTCTTGGAAATTTCATCAGAAGAAACACCGGATTATTATTATAATGTTTCAGTTAAAGCAAACCATACTGCTGCTGATGCCAATGTGACAAGTGACATTGAGAATCCTTCGGGAGCAATACTTGTTCAAGATAATAAAGAATATACAGGAATGATATCGGAAGACACTCATTTTTGTTACTACAAATTTGTTGTTCCTACAAGTGCAAAAGTCATATTAACTGTATATCAAAAAGCCCCGTTAGTTTTTTGCTATATGAAATATAATGCTCAAGATGAATTGAGCAGGGATCAAATTGATTCTCCCGGTGGAACAATCAACATAGACTTAACTGCCGGAACTTATTTTTTAAGATTTGGTGGTAACGGACTTTTCTATACAACAGAACCGTGTTTGTTTAATTTTAAACTTACATTTAAAATTAATGTGAAAACCCCGACTGGAATTAGGTGTTCTTCACGGGCGACTACTGCTGAAAAGGTTTCTTGGAACAAGGCTTCTGGTGCAAGCGGTTATCAGGTTCAAATCTCCAACAACACAGGAAACAAATGGGACAAATGGTTTTTAACAAGTTCTAATTCTTATACCTTTAAGTCTCTCACGGCAGGCGGAAAATACAAATTTAGAGTAAGGGCGTATAAAACCTATAACGGCAAAAAGTATTTTAGCGCTTGGTCGTCCACCTTAGTATCTCCCGCTAAGCCCGCCACCGTGAAAATAAAAGCAGTAACATCTCCCAAAAAAGGCTTAATTAAGACTAATTGGGCTAAAGCCGGAGGGATGTGTACAGGTTATCAGATATTATACGGTAGAAATAAATCCTTTACCTCCATCGCTGCAAGTAAAAAGCTTGCGGGACAGAGCAATACCGCTTACACCGGTAAAAACTTCACAAAAGGTAGAATATATTATGTTAAGGTAAGAGCATATACGGCTTTAGGCGGCAACTATTATTACGGTGCATGGTCTGCAGCTAAAGTAGTAAAAAGCAAATAAATAGATGTTACAAGTGCTGTTTCAAGACCGAAACGGCACTTTTTTCTGCATTTTTTCATCTATTCTTATGCGTTTTTCATTTTTTATTGATATATTATTACATTTATTTTATAATAATTTATACGATTAATACAGAGGAAGTACAATGAATTGAAAACAGACGACAAACAACTGCATAAGGGGCATAGAAACAGACTAAAGCAAACTATGATTGACTCCAATTTTAATGCCAGCGATATTAATTTGCTTGAAGCGTTGCTGTTCTATTCCGTTTCGAGAGCTGACACAAATGAAACGGCGCACAGGCTTATTAATGCTTTCGGGTCTTTAAACAGAGTGCTTGAAGCCGACATTGAAGATATAAAGAGCGTTGCAGGCGTAGGGGACAATTCGGCTTTTCTTGTTAAGCTTGTAGCTAAAATTTCCAAAAAGTCGATAAGTGAGAAGCAAAGCGGAAAGGCTATAAACAGCGTGGGCGAAACCGTCAGCGTTTTAAGACCTGTTTTTCTTCACGAAAAGGACGAAATAATGGTAGTGCTGTTGCTTGATAATTCCAATCGCCTGATAACTCTTAAGGAGCTTGCGAGAGGGACTGTCAATTCGGCTATGTTTGATAATCGCAAATTGGTTGAATATGCTATGCGCCAAAACGCTTCAAGAGTTATTCTTGCACATAATCATCCACACGGAACAGCTCAGCCCTCAGGCGCGGACTTAGATAGCACCAGAGAAGTGCGGAATTTGCTGAACAAAATAGGCATTTCGCTTATTGACCACCTTATTTTCAACGATGATTCCTATACAAGCTTTAAAGACAGAAAAGACTTTAGAATGTATATCGACGAATAATATTACGACTGCCCTGCCTAACAAAAGTTAAGCAGGGCAGTGTTTTCCAATATTTAACTGCGATAAATAATTTTCAGCACATAGAAAACGACGAAAACCTGCACATAAATACAGTGCAGGTGATTTTATTCAATAATAACAATGTAGACCCAATGAATGAGCAAATTAAGATATTATTTAGAAGGGATCGTCCTCTTCTTTTGACGGATCCGGGTCGTCAGCGCTGTCTCCGGCTAAAATATCTTCGAATTGGAATAATTCAATGTCTACTTCAGGTTCTTCATAGAACTTCTTCTTCATTCCAATCCTCCTTCCATTAATTTAAACATAATTTAATACATATAAATTCTAACATAGTGCGCGCTTTTTGTCAATAAAATTTTAAATCTTATATATAAAATAAAATTACAGCTGCCAGTCAATGCTTTTTTTGCCTATTTTGCTCAAAAAAATGTTGGTTTTTGAAAAATGACGGCAACCGAAGAATCCGTTATATGCCGAAAGCGGACTCGGATGCACCGTTTCCAAAATCAAATGCTGCGGCGCAGTTATTAAATTCTTTTTGCTTCTGGCGTTTGCACCCCAAAGCAGAAAAACTATCGGCTCCTTTCGCTCGTTTAAAAGAGAGATTATTTTGTCTGTGAGTATTTCCCAACCCATTCCCCTGTGAGAATTAGGCTGTCCCTGTCTTACTGTCAAAACCGTGTTCAAAAGCAAAACGCCCTGTTCTGCCCAAGGCGTCAAGTCGCCCGCGCCGCTCATTTTAATTTCGAGGTCGCTTTCTATTTCCTTAAAAATGTTTTTAAGGCTCGGAGGCGGTTCAACGCCTGCTTTTACCGAAAAGCAAAGACCGTGTGCCTGTCCCGGACCGTGGTAGGGGTCCTGCCCCAAAATAACGACCTTTACCTCCTCATAGGGAGTGTATTTTAAAGCGTTGAAAATGTCGTACATATTGGGATATATCGTTTTGGTTGCATATTCATTTTTCAAAAATTGCCGCAGCCTCAGATAGTAGTCCTTTTTGAATTCGTCCTTTAACAGTAAGTCCCAGCTGTTGCCTATGTTAACCATTTTGCACCTCGTGTGTCGGCTTGCCGCCCAGCCAATTTTTAAAGTTTGAAAGGGTAATGTCATAAAGCCTTTTCTTTGCTTCGTCCGAAGCCCATGCAATGTGCGGAGTTATTGTGATATTATCAAGCTCAGCGAGCCTGCAATCCTTTGCCATAGGCTCCTTGCACAGCACATCCGCAGCTGCCGCGGCAATCTCGCCGTTTTTAAGAGCTTCGTATAAATCGTCCTCGTTAACAACCGGACCTCTTGAAGTGTTGATTAAAAACGCTGATTTCTTCATTTTTTTAAATACATCTCGGTTGAAAAGATTTCTTGTTTTATCCGTAAGCGGACAGTGCAGGGTGATTATATCCGCATTTTTGCAAAGATAATCGAAGTCGCAGAAGCTGACGCCTGCAAAATCTTTAGGCGTTCTTGTGTTTACAAGCACCTTCATTCCAAAGGCGAGAGCGATTTTTGCAACTGCCTGTCCGATATTTCCGAAGCCTATAATGCCAAGCGTTTTTTCGCTTATAACATTTGTTCTGTACTCAAGGGGGGAGAACGACGGCGCATTTTTCCAGCCGTCTGCCTTTACAAAGCGGTCGTAGTCCGCAACTCTCGTGTATCGGTTGAGAATAAAAGCAAAAACCTGTTGCGCTACGTTGTCGGTTGAATAAGTGCCCGCGTTGCAAACGCTTATTCCGTGCGCCGAACAGTATTTTATGTCTATATTGTCAAAGCCTGTCGCCATAACGCCTATGTATTTCAGCTTCGTTGCCTTTGCGAGAAGTTCGGCGTTTAAAGCGGATTTGTTGCATATTACAGCCTCGGCATTTCTTATTCTTTCGGCAATTTGCTCGGGGCTTGTTATTTCATAAACCGTCACTTCTCCGAAAGATGAAAATTCATCAAAGTTAAGACCGCAGTCGCTTAATGTTCTGCCGTCAAGAACAACTGTTTTCATATTTTTCCTCTTTTCCGAGCTTTTCCAAAAGCTCATCAAGCTCCGCTATAGAGTGAACCTCGTATGTCACGGGCAGGTCGGTTTTTGCGCCTCTTCGGTTGAACCAGCAGCAGTCAATACCGTAATTTATCGCTCCGCCGATGTCCGAAGCAAGGCTGTCGCCGATTATTAAGCATTCGTCCTTATTAAAGGCTACATTATCGAAAATATAGTCAAAGAAGCCTTTGTTAGGTTTGGAACAGCCGATTTCTTCGCTTATGAACCTACCCTTTATAAACGGCATTATACCGCCGATTTTACTCCTTTTATCGTTAACGCGTTTGAGAGCGTTTGTAATTATGTAAATGTCAAATACTTTACAGCATTTTTCAAGCATTTTTACGCTGTTTTCAATAGGGAAAGCGGTTGTTGAAAGCTCGTCAATGTATATTTCGCACATTTGTGTGTAGTTGATTTCCTCTCTGCCGATAATTTTGCAAAAATTCTTAAATCTTATATCCGAATCCGCTTCACCTTTGTAAATGCCTTTTTCAAAGCCCTTCCAAAACTTTTTATTTTCGTCAATATATGTTTTTAGATTTTCCTCGTTTTTTTCGATATTGTAGTAATCGAAAACTCTTTCAAGCGCAATTTTTTCGCTCTTCGGAAAGTCAAAGAGCGTATCGTCAAAATCAAATAAAAGTGCTTTATATTTACTCATAGTTTTGCTCCAAAAGTGCTAAAGTACAGCGAATACCGTCAACTGCGCTTGATACTATTCCGCCGGCATAGCCCGCGCCTTCGCCCGCGGGATAAAGACCGTCGATATTAGCCTGGTATGTGTCGTCTCTGAGTATTCTGACGGGTGAGCTTGAACGCGTTTCAGGCGCAGTGAGAACCGCGTCGGGCAGGGCAAAGCCCTTTAATTTTTCGTTCATTTTAATTATTG
>CADBNM010000023.1 GCA_902796055.1 Oscillospiraceae bacterium | reverse complement strand
TTTTAACGCAAAGATTTAAATAACTCTACTAAATCACATAAATAATAACAGTCTGCACGATTTTAGCCACTTTTTCGACAGTCTGTGAAGGCGGCGCATTGCGCCGCCTTCTCCAATAATCACTGACTTGAATACCTGTTCTTAATCACTATTCCTCGGCTTCGCGCCTCGCTTACCAGCTCGGTGCGGGTTTTAAAGCCTGTTTTTTCCATAAGGTGCTGTATATGGCTTTTAACCGTTGCCACCGACAAATGGAGCCGTTCGGCGATTGCCGCGTTTGTATCGCCTGTAGTCAATTCCTTAAGTACATCCAGCTCACGCTCGGTAAATTCATGATTGGTTGTGTTGCCGATATGCACAAGCGGCGTTTGGTCGGGATAAATGCTCTCCCCTGCCATAGTCCGTTCCATAACCTCAAGGATACTATCCTTCTGTCCGTCCTTATACCAAAAGGAATCAACTCCTATTTTCCTTGCGCGTTCCAGCCACGAATACTCGGGCATAGATGTTACAATGATTATCTTTATTTCAGGAAATTTACTCTTTATTTCTTCAGCAGCGTCAATCCCGCTGCGCCCAAGCTCGGTAATAACATCCATTAAGATTAAATCAACCTTATTATTGCTGCAAACAGATAGCGCCGCAGCCGCATTTGAAACGGATACAACAAGATTAAACTTTTCACTTGAACGGATATATATTTCAAAAAGCTCGCGCGGCATATCCTGATCTTCGACTATTAAAACATTTGTCATTGTTTACCTCGGATTATTCATATTTCAATTCTATTATAGTCAATTATTATTATAAACCTTAATCGAAAAAAGCACATCAGCCGATAGTATGAAATTTCAAAACGAGTGTGAATTTATCGGTGATTTCTATAAAAATATCAGCGCCCTGTTTTTTAGCAAGAAAGGCAATATTTTCAAGACCGCCTTCAAATCTCACCTCATGCGAAGGCAATGCCCCATCGTTAGTAAAACGGCACAAGAGCGCATCTCCGCTTTGCTCAAAGGATATTTCCATATTTTTCGCCTGTGCGTGCTTGACGGCGTTTACAATCGCTTCCTTTGCGGCGAAAAAGAACAAATCCTTTTGGTTGCCGTTCAGTTCACTCGGCAAATCCCCAAGCCAAATAACGCTTATACCAAGCGCCTCGGCAAGAGAGCCTACGGCTAATGAATGCTGTTGTTCGGTTTTTTTATCCGCTTCCATACAAAGCAGCAGCGCATTCTGCTCCCAAAGAGAAAAAATATTGTTAAGCGCTTGCGCATCTTCTTTGCTCGCGGAAACAGTAGAGAGCATAAGCCTGTTCATTTCATCATGAATGTTCATTTTCGCCTGTAATATTTCCTGACGCCGCACCGACTCGTCGATGCTTAAATAATAATCCCACAGCTCCCTATTAAGGCGGGAAAGCTCGGCTTTATCCTTCTCAAGCGCTCTCGTTTTTGCATATTCTTTAGTTATATCGGAGGCAATCATTTCAAACAAACACTCACCGTCCGAATATATTTCTTTGCACGAAAAACGCCAAACCTTTCCCTCAACGCTCAAAATTTCGCTTTTTACAGCGTCCTTAAAATGATTTCCGTTAAGCAAGGCTGTATTTGTTATCGCTAAACAAAGCTCGTCCATACAGTTATTGGAAAAAACCACATGCCCGTTCTCACGCCAACAGCATATGCCGCACGGAACCTTATCAAGAAACAGTTTAATTGTGCCGGAGGTTATAAATGTCTTATCATAATATATGTTATATGCGAGCAAAAAAGCCGACGCCACGCTTAAAAGCACAAAAATGACAAGCCAATAAATCCACGCAAGCGAGCCGATTGAAACGCTCAAAGACGCAACCTTGGAGGTACCGGCGAATAAAGACAAATCAAATATAATCTGCCACATAAAATATGCAGGAGCAAACAGCAGCAGAGCAATAGCGCTGAAATTAAAACGCCTTTTAACCGAAGCAATAACCGTACTGCCTATATTAATAAGGCAAAGCAGTAATGCCCAAAGCGCAAAAAGCGAACGCACAAGCTCAGACAACATAGAAAATGAAATCATACCCTTTCGCCCCCTTTTTGAAGAGTGAAGCAGATGTAGGTTACATCATCCTCCCTGTTAATTTCGCTACGAACACAGGCAGAGCCGAGCGTCTGTTCCAATTCGTTCGGCAGGGCTTGAGACAAGTTTTCCAAGGTTATTTTAAAATACAAATCCTGCTGTTCCGATATATTTACAAACACACCTTTTAAGTCCGAATTATTTATTTCAAGCAGTGTTTCAAACGCCTCAAACGCAGCGAGCGCCGCATTTGCACTCACGCAGCAATCCGCACTGCCAAAATACTCGCCCGGTATACCGCACAAGTTAAGATATCTCAAAACCTCCGAGACGGATAAGCCGAGTTCACCGGCTTCAATCAATCCGCTATCCTGCGAAAGCAGCATTAAATTTGCATAGCGCTTTATATACGCGCCGAGCATTGCAATCCTGCCGCGGCATTCCTCTTTAAATAAAGCGTCGTCGCTAAGGCGGGCTTGAGAGGCTAATTGCGAGATTGATTGAGACTGCTTTTGAGTACGATTTGCAATAGTGTCATAAACAAGCGTGCGCTGCTCAATTGTAGTTTGTTTTTCCTTCAGTTCTCCCTTAAGACGGGTAAGCTCCGCCTCCTGAGCTAATTTATTCTTTGCCTGAGCAAGCTCCTCGTTCAATCGGTCAAGCTCAGTCATATCGTCCTGCCAAAAGCCGAAGCCACCCGGTATTTTCATCTTATGAAGAACCGTGTGTTCGCCTATTCTCGCTGAGCTTTGCAGCTCAAACTGTTCTTTGGTTAACTCAGCGGCGGAAGATGACAAGTAAACCGGCGTACCGTTCTTATCTATGATTTGCGCTGAAATCGAGAATTTTCGGAATAGCTTTGCGTAATCTTTATTTGTCGGTATTAAACCCAGCTGCATACAACATTCAAGCACACAAGCTACTGTAAAAATAAACGCTTCCGGAAATTCAATAATATGCGAACCGTTTAATACCGGCATTTTATCCGTTAAAAGCAAAACATTCATTACAACGCCGATTGCAAACGGAATAAGAAAAATCCAAGCGCTCTTTTTCGCCGAGCCAATACGGCATTTAACTACAAGAATAATAATTGACGAAATATAAAGAACATACTGCCAAGCTGTTATCAGATAAAACAGCCGGCCGTATGAATAATCATGATCCCAATTTAAGAAACCGGGATTAAATTTAAATACAAGCTGATGAATATCGTTTGTTAATACCAAAATTATAAATATAACGCTCAGTGCCGATACCGCATACCAGCCCTTGGGGATATGAAAGTCTTTTTTCGGAGAAACCAAAAGAGAGATATAGAATAAAAACAGCGGTAAAAGCAACATCGGAATATAATAAAGATACCAGGTTTGGCGGTCAAGGACGCCAACATGTGCAAAAACGCTGTATTTTATTCCTCTCAACAGTATTAAAAGCAGTGCGAGCCACGGAAGCGCCTTCATAAGCACTGAAAGTCCTCCGGCACGGGAAACGCGATGAGAATAGTACAATATCAAACACACGCAAAGCGATAACAAATAAATTGCAGAAACATTGCGAGTCGGAAAGCTGTCCGGAATAATATTTGCACAGGGAATAATATTTATAGCCAAAAGCAAATAATAAATTGCCATACGCTTAAGCGCGGTTTTTGCTTCGGTCATATTATCCCCTCCTTTTTAAATTAACTAATTAGACTATAACACATCCGAGACTATATTTCAATTTGTGTATAAAAAATGACATCCGGCAATAATGCCGAATGTCATTTTGATAAAAATTAAAGCTTGTTTCTGATAATTTTACCGCTGATTGTTTTGGGGAGTTCCTCTTTGAATTCGATAATTCTCGGGTACTTATAAGGTGCGGTGTTTTTCTTTACATAGTTTTGAATTTCCTTTTTAAGTTCTTCCGTGCCTTCGGTGCCTTTTACAAGCACAATGCTTGCCTTTACAACCTGTCCCCTGATTTCATCGGGTGCGGCGGAAACACCACATTCAAGCACATAAGGAAGTTCCATTATAACGCTCTCAATTTCAAACGGTCCTATACGGTAGCCCGAGGACTTAATAACATCGTCCACACGGCTGACATACCAGAAGTAGCCGTCCTCATCGCGCCAAGCGGTGTCGCCCGTATGGTACATACCGCCGTTCCAAGCCTCTTCTGTTTTTTCGGCGTCTCTGTAATACCCTTTATACAGTCCGCAGGGAATGTTTTTATTTGTTCTGATAACAATCTCGCCTACCTCGCCCGTTGCAACGCTGTTGCCATTTTCATCAACGAGGTCAACATCAAACTGCGGAGAAGCCTTGCCCATTGAGCCGACTTTAGTTTTAGAGCCGTAAAGATTAGCGATAATGAGCGTGGTTTCGGTCTGACCGAATCCTTCCATAATCTGCAAACCGGTTGCTTCCTCAAAGCGCTTGAACACTTCGGGATTGAGTGCCTCACCGGCAGTAGTCATATGGTGAATTGAAGATAAATCGTACTTAGACAAGTCCTCTTTTATAAAGAAACGAAGCATTGTGGGCGGCGCGCAGAAGGTAGTTATGTTATATTTTGCAAACATCGGCAAAATATCATCTGCATGGAAGCGGTCAAAATCATAAACGAATACCGCGCCCTCGCTTAACCACTGACCGTAAAGCTTGCCCCAAAGTGATTTGCCCCAGCCTGTGTCGGAAATAGTGAAATGAAGTCCGTTACGCTCACAACAATGCCAATACTTGGCGGTTACGAAATGCCCTAAAGCGTAAAGATACGAATGAGCAGCCATTTTAGGATTGCCCGTTGTGCCCGAAGTGAAGAACATAACCATAGTGTCGTCTCCCGCAGGGCTTTCGGGAGTTCGCTCATAGCGAGTTGAGAAAATCTCATACTCTTTATCGAAGTTGTGCCAGCCTTCGCGGTCATCGCCTACAATTACCTTAGTTTCAAGCGTGGGTGAATCGTTTGAGGCTTCTTCAACGGAGTCCGGTACACCGTCATCCTGAGTGCAAACAATCGCTTTTACGCCGGCGGCATTGAAACGGTAAGATAAATCGTGAGCCTTAAGCTGATTTGTAGCGGGAATTGCAACGGCACCGATTTTATGGAGCGCCACCATTGCAAACCAAAACTGGTAATGCCTCTTTAAAATAAGCATTACTTTATCACCCTTTTTAATGCCGAGCGAGGTGAAATAATTAGCGCACCTGTTAGATTCGCGCTTGATGTCCTTAAAGGTAAATCTGCGTTCGGTTTTATGCTTATCAAGGTGAAGCATAGCGAGTTTATCGGGATACTTATCGGCAATTTTATCAACAACATCAAATCCGAAATTAAACCTTTCGGTATTTTTGAAGTCGATTGACAGAAGTCTGCCGCGCTCATCCTCAACTGTATCTACAAATTCTTCACATATGAGCTTTTGCTCGGTGATTCTTGTTGAAGCAATGCTTTCTCTAATCTTTTCCTCCTTGGTTTCCTTGCCCGGAAGAACCACCGCAAGGAAAGTGCAGTCCTTACCGTCAACGGCAATCATACCGTGTGGAGTAGAAGAATTATAGTAAATAGAGTCGCCTTCGTGCAATATCTCGGTGTTAGAGCCAACCTGCACCTTAAGCGAGCCTTTTAATACCAAATCGAATTCCTGACCGCTGTGCTTGGTTAAGTGAATAGGCTTATTTTGAAGTTCCTTTGAATATTCGTACTTAACCCAATACGGCTCGGAAATTTTGTGCTTAAACTCCGGAGCCAAGTTCTTAATTGTTATGCCCTCTTCTTTTGCAGTCTCCTGCCCCTGCCCCTTTCTCGTTACGGTGTATGAAGAAAGATGAACATCGTGACCCTCAAGAAGCTCGGTAATTTCAATACCGAAAGCAAGCGCGCACTTATGTATAAAAGTGAAAGGCAAATCAACTTCTCCGCTTTCATACTTCAAATACTGCTCGGTTGTGAGTTCTGTTTTCTTAGCCATTCTTGCGCTCGTCCAGCCGAGAATCTCCCTTGTTCCCTTAATTCTCGCTGCAACTTCGCTCAGTTCTGTTTTTGCGCTCATTTTGTTCTCCTTAAAAAATTGTTTTTGATAGTTTTAAAGAGGAGTGGCATTAAAAAAACGCCTCAAAGAACAATCTTTGAGACGAGATAATAATCACGCGGTACCACTCAAATTGTGCTTTTGCACCCCTCAGGCTCTATCAAGCCTTTTGCATTAACGCAGCATTCACGGGAAACGCCTACTTAGCATTTAACTGTTCGGATTTCCGACTCGGAAGGGATTGGATTTTGAAAACTTTGCCTGCCGGGATTGCACCGTCCCCGACTCTCTGAAAGGCTGCGGAATTCATCCGTCTTCGTCACAGTCATTAAAAATATTCTAACACTGACATTTTTATTTGTCAACTGTTTTATTCATTTTTTTAAGATATAAATAAAATATCAAAGCGACTACAGCCGTACCCAAGAGTACGCCCGCCGAATCAATGCATACATCCCTGAATTGACAAGCTCTGCCGTCAACAAAGATTTGATGTATTTCATCACTCACGGCATAAACTACGGAAAAGACAACAGAGGTGTACAGCTTCTTTAAATCAAGTGTATAAACGCTCACAGTTGCCGCAGAAAAAAAGCCTAAAAGAGCAAACTCCGAAGCGTGAGCAAACTTCCTTATTATAAAATCGGTAAACTCCACGCCGAAAAGCTTGACAATCAATTCAATAAGTCCGCCGGATTTTATGCTTGATTCAGCCGCCGTTTCAGCAGAAAACAGA
This sequence comes from Oscillospiraceae bacterium, assembly GCA_902796055.1. GTDB lineage: Bacteria > Bacillota > Clostridia > Oscillospirales > Acutalibacteraceae > RUG714. The sequence goes on along the minus strand of CADBNM010000023.1, from coordinate 3,504 downwards.
AAAATTACTACACATAATAAAATTGTGAGCGCAAGCAAAACACAGCTTGCAATTTTCCTTTTAGCGCTCATCACTCAGACCTCACGGCACCGAGGAAATTAACCTTTCCTCCAAAAGCATAGAAATATATACCGCTTATATTTTTGCGCTGAGCATAATATGAATTTGAAGTGACAAGCGGCATAACCGCACCTGTTGAAAGAAGCACATTCTCGGCAGTTTTCGCCTTTTTAAGCTCATTCATCTTAGAGGATAAAATTTTATTGAAAGCGGCGGAATTGAAGTTCAAAACATTATCCTTGGTTTTAAACTTATTTAAGAACACAAGCGAATCCTGTGTATCTGCGGAAAACGGATAAACAGCGATATCATATGAACCGTTTTCCACGGATTCTTCAAGTTCCTCAAAGCTCACGGTATTGATTTTTGCCTGAAAGCCCGTGCCCAAATTGCGCTGCCACATCTGAACTATCTGTTTTGCGGTTTCCTCAAAAGCGGCAATTGTATAAACCTTTACAAGAGAGCCTTTTTCCGCTGCTTCATCTTTAAAGAGTGAGGACAAAGCGCCAAAATATTTTTTAGTGGCGTCGGAAGTATTGTAAGGCAAATATTTTGCATGCTTTGCAACCGTCCTGTAATTTTCGTTACCCAAAGTACAAATATTAGGCACTATTCCCTGCGCGTCCGAGGTCCAATCCGGAAAAGTTAATTCATTCGATTTTACGCACTGCATAAGCGCCTGACGAAATCTTGCCGAAGAACCGAAGGTGCTCTTGCAATTTACGGCAATGCTCCAAACAGTGTCGTCATACTTTTGAACAGTGATATTTTCATCTGCTATAGCCTCGCCTATATAGTCCTCGCTAACGGGTATAGCGTCATAATTATCATTTTTAAAGTTTTCTGTGGCGTTTTCATCATAATACAGCGTTACCGATTCGCCCTTTGAAGGGTTTGAACCTTTATATTCTTCGTTTTTTGAAATTGTAAGGCTCTTTTCCACCCAATTCTTAAGATAAAAACCCGCATTTGAAATAAAGTATTTAAGCTGCCTGCCGTACCTGCCTGAGCACGAGTCAAAGAATTCTTTATCGCAAGGCATAAATACAGCACTTGCCAAGCTTAAAATAAAAGCGGAATTGGGAGTTTCAAGGGTTATTTGAAGAGTATAATCATCAATAGCCTTTACGCCTAAAGAGGAAGTATCGTTACTGCCGGAATCATGAATTTTAACAGCATTTTTTATAAGCGATACAGACTGAAAATCGGGAGCCTTCGTACTTTTCTTAACCGCTCTTGAAATCGCATAAACAAAGTCACCCGCTTTAATTGTTTTATCAAAGCCGGCATCTATGGGATATTCAAAACTATCGTCAATATACCAAGCCGCGTCCCGCCTGAGATTAAAGGTATATTTTAATCCGTCTGCCGAAACCTTCCAACTCTCGGCAACGGCGGGTACCGCTTTACCCTCGGCGTTAACTCTGACTAAGCCCTCCATACAGTTTTCAATAATAGTAAGCTCCGCTGCGCTCGAAGCAATCTGCGGATCCAAGGTTTCGGGCATTTGGTCAATAGGATATGAAAAAACCTGCTTTGCTCCCCTGCCAAGAATTTTTTTTATCTTGGCGCAGGAAGAAAGAGAGAACAGCATAGCAAATATAAGTAATAAAGAAACAATTCGTTTCACTTTTATCCTCCGAATTTCCAACTTATTTTAATCTTTTAATATTTTAGCATATATGATACAAAATGTGTGTTACAAAAAATTACAATTTTAAAAAAGCCTTATGGAAATTCCATAAGACTTTTTGCTCGGGTAACATTGAATTATTCGTTAGAATTATTATTACGAGAATCTCTTGCAATATTGATTACGCTGATAAGCACATCTTCCTTTGCTTCGCTGCTCAAAAGTCTGTAAGAAGCAATAAGCTTGCTCTCATCTTCGGACAAAGCAGAATAATCGCTCTTTGGCGACGCGACTTTTGATATGGAAGGAATTGCTTCGTTGTAGTTGACTATTTCATCAATACTGATTCCGTACAGCTCAGCTAAAGTTATAAGTGCTTCGACACCGGGATTGATTTTGCCCAACTCATAATATGAATATGTTGAACGGTCAATATTCAGTTTTTCTGCGATTTGCGCTTGGGTAAACCCGTTGGCTTTACGCAAGGTCTTTAGCGTTGAAGAAATCATGATTTTCACCTCATACATTGTTCTATAACTCATTATATACAATTAAATAACAATTTGCAAGCAAAATATTATTTCGCCATTATTTTTCACATTTTTTAACGGCACGCAAAAAAATATATACTTCCTTTTTAAAAAAAATATGATATAATGAGAGTAGATTAATAAGCGCGCAAGCAGCGCGCGGCAAGGAGTACTTATGAAAATTTTAGTTACCGGCGGCGCCGGTTTTATAGGTTCTAATTTTGTTTATTATGAGTTAGCGCACAGTGATGATGAAATTGTGTGCCTCGACGCGCTTACTTATGCAGGAAATTTGGAAACGCTTGAGGACGCATTAAAAAATGAAAAATTTAAGTTTGTAAAAGGCGACATTACCGACAGGGCGTTTATCAATAAGCTTTTTGAAGAGGAAAGGTTTGACATCGTCGTTAACTTTGCGGCGGAAAGCCATGTTGACAGAAGTATTGAAAACCCTGAGATATTCTTAAAAACCAACATTATAGGTACAAGTGTGCTTATGGACGCTTCGCTGAAATACGGCGTTAAAAGATATCATCAGGTATCAACAGATGAGGTTTACGGCGATTTGCCGCTTGACAGACCCGATCTAATGTTCACAGAAACTACGCCTATTCACACCTCAAGCCCCTACTCCGCTTCAAAGGCATCGGCAGATTTGCTTGTAGGCGCATACCACAGAACCTTTGGACTGCAGGCAACTATTTCAAGGTGCTCAAACAACTACGGACCTTATCATTTTCCCGAAAAGCTAATCCCGCTTATGATTTCGAGAGCGCTTAACGATGAAAGCCTGCCTGTTTACGGCGACGGCGCAAATGTTAGAGACTGGCTGTATGTTGAGGATCACTGCGCCGCGATTGACTTAATAATCAGAAAAGGCAAAGTAGGCGAGGTTTATAATATAGGCGGTCACAATGAAAAGAGCAATCTTGAGGTTGTTAAAACAGTGCTTAGAATTTTAGGCAAGCCCGAATCGCTTATAACCTTTGTTACTGACAGAAAAGGTCACGACAGAAGGTACGCCATTGACCCCGCTAAAATTCATGCCGAGCTTGGCTGGCTGCCGCAGACAGATTTTGATACGGGCATTAAGAAAACGGTTGAATGGTACTTAAATAACAAGGATTGGTGGGAACACATCATCAACGGCGAGTATCAGGATTACTACAAGAAGATGTATGAAAACAGATAAGATATAATCAATACCACCCGTCAAACGGGTGGTTTGCTCAGGGGCTATAAGCCCCGTTACTAACCCGCGTCTCAAGGCGCGGGCTTTCA
>CADBNM010000022.1 GCA_902796055.1 Oscillospiraceae bacterium | reverse complement strand
GATTTTTTCTCACTCTTTCAACATCTGCTCAGCGTGTAGAAAAAGGTTTTTCTACACGCTGACCTCTAAGCGAGTTTGCTTAGAGGCTTTTTTTAGCCGATTTTCAGTGTTTCGGGTTGCAGTCCCAGGGAGACGGACAGCGCCTTATTAATTTTGAACATATCCGCAGTAGATATCTGACCTGTTTTGCCCTTGAGTCTTACTTTGTCAAGCGTCCTCACCTGCTCGAGCAAAACTATGCTGTCGTGCGGCAGACCGCTCGCGTCGGAATTAACCAGAATATGAGTAGGCAAAGCAGTTTTAGTGCGCCTTGAAGTTATTGCTGCGGCGATAACGGTTGGTGAATACATATTTCCCGTATCGTTTTGAATAATAAGTACAGGTCTTAAACCTCCCTGCTCTGAGCCGACAACAGGGCTTAAATCAGCATAATATATTTCTCCTCTTTTGATTTTCAAAACTATCACTTCCTCGCTAATAGTTTTGACATCTTTGAGGAGTTTAAACGCTTTTTTTGAAATAAATTTTGTATTCGGGTATTTCAAATGAGGTGATTTTGCCGTTTTCTTCACATATGCCTTTAAAAGTTGCCTCGTTTATTTTGCCCGAAAAATACCAAAGCTCTCCGTTCTTCTCCCAATTGGCTTCATTTTCCGAATTTAACGCTTCTACTATTCGATAAGTTAAATATGCGATATTTTTATCGGGTATGCGTGAATAAGAAAGAAGCGAGGAAATGTTATCATATTTTATCTCCACTCCTTTTTCGCCGAAGGTATAAATTGTATCAAAAGAATTGAGCGAATTGTTCACCTTGATAACGGGGTCTTGCTTGGTAAAATCAATATCAAGCACAAACTGCTGTTCGTCAATAAAGGCTATGCCCGTTTCCTTTGAGCAAACAATAAAATCCGGCGTTTTGCTCACAGAACAACCGCCTAAGAGCAAAAGCACCGGTAAAATAAGAAAAATTATTTTTTTCAATTAAATCATTCCCAACAATATTTTTTGAGAGATGAAGGGATAAAGGATATTAAATCATCCGTGGTCATTCCTCGTTGTGAAATCCTTTCGGCACACAAGTCGCCCGCCTCGCCGTGAATGTAAGCGCCACAGACTGCACTGTCTATTGCAGGCATAACCTGAGCTAAAAATCCTGCGCAAAGTCCTGCAAGAACATCGCCTGTTCCGCCTTGGGCAAGCCCTGCGTTGCCTGTTGAATTGATGTAAAGTATTTCATCTTTACATCCTATCAAAGTGCGCCTTCCCTTGAGCACAAGCACGCAATTCGGGTGCGCTTCGCAGAACTCTTTTACAGCTTTTTTTCTGTCGGCAGCAATTACCGATATCGGGTTGTCTGTGAGCCTTGAGAACTCTGCGAGGTGCGGAGTTAACACGGTTATTCCCTTTCTGTTCTCTAATATATTTATATTTTGAGAAATTATATTTATTCCATCGGCGTCGACAAGTAAAGGCACTTTACATTTAGCCATAAGAGCTTCCAACATAAGCGATGCACCCATATCTGTTCCTATTCCGCAACCGACAAGTACCGCACTTTTATTTTCAAGCAAAGAATCAAGCTGCTCTACCGCAGAGGCGGCTAAAAATCCGTTCTCATCGCTTTCAAGCGGCATAAATAGCGGTTCATTGAGTTTGGAAGTTATTGCGGGATAGGCTTTATCGGGAAAAGCTAAAGTTATTTTGCCTGCTCCGCTTCTCTCGGCAGCCTTTGCGGAGAACACAGCCGCGCCCGGCATCCTGTAAGAGCCGCAAAGCATAAGCAAGTGACCGAAGTCGCCTTTATGGGAGTTTTTATTTCTTCGGGGCATTTTTCCGCTTACGGTTTCACCGTCGCTAATTTCCGCAACGGGAGCTTCCATATCAAAAAACTTTTTATCAATATTAATATTTACAACCTTTATCTTACCGCAGCATTTTTCGGTTGCTGAATTAATATGAACAGGTTTTAAGGCTGAAATACTTATAGTTAAATCCGCTTTAATATGAGCGGGGTCGTAGTCTTCACCCGCACCGTCGAGACCGCTGGGCAAATCAACGCTTACAACCTCGCCCTCGCAGGCATTAACAAGAGCGAAAATATCTCTTGTTTTTGCATCTGCAAGACCGTGATAGCCAATACCGAAAATACAATCTACTATAATATCAGCCGCTGCAATAACGCTGTTGCAACGCTGAGTGTCGGTATTATAAAAGAGTGCTCTTATTCCGAGTTCCTTTGCCCTTTCAAACATCTCGACAGGTTCGTCAATTTTTGGATAATCATCTGTTAAAATGATAGTCGGAAGAGCGCCGATTTCATACATCTTTCTGGCTATTACAAAACCGTCTCCCCCGTTTTTACCCTTGCCGCACAAAACCGCGATTTTTTTGCCTGTTTCAGTTTCAAGATTATACTCTGTTCTAATAACCTTGGCGCAGGCAACGCCCGCATTTTCCATGAGCCTTAATTCGCTCATACCCGAAGCAAAACAGGCGTTTTCTATTCTTCTTATACTGCTTGCCGAATATACTTTCATAATGTGCCTCCAATACTTTCATAATGCGTCTATAATAGTAGTATAACATAAAAATTAATTTATGGTTGATTTTTTTAAAAAATAATGATATTATTTTAAAAGATAACGCTATGAAAAAGGAAAGTAAGTAATCCCCTTTCACTATCAGAGAGCCTGCGGCGGTGGAAAACAGGCAGCGAAAAATTACCGAAGTTCCCTTTGGAGCGGCATTTCCGAATTCTTTAGACAGTAAGAAATGACGGCAGGCACCGTTAAGCGCCAAATGAGTGTTGCTCAGGAATTTATACACCGAGTAAAATCAGGGTGGTACCGCGGATACTTATTCGTCCCTTTCAGAAGGCAGTTGCCTATGGGGGCGTTTTTTTACGCCTTAATTAATCAGCTGCTAAAATGAAACCGAGAAAGGAAATAAAAAATGCTAAAAAAACTTGATGAAATCAAACAGCAGGCTGTAGAAGAGCTCGACAAGATTGAGAATAAGGCTGACCTTGAATCGCTCAGAGTTGCAAAGCTCGGCAAAAAGGGCGTTATTACTTCAATTCTTAAACAAATGGGTTCGCTCTCTGCTGAAGAAAGACCGATAGTAGGTCAAAAGGCTAACCAAATCAGAAGCGAAATTGACGCGCTGATTAAGCAGAAACAGGCTGAGCTTCAGGAGGCTGAACAAAACCTCAAGCTTGAAATGGAAACTATTGATGTTACCATTCCCGGCAAGGAAGCCGAAATAGGACACACTCACCCGTTGAGCATAGTGCTTGACGAGGTTAAGGATATTTTCAGGGGTATGGGCTTTGACATAGTCGAGGGCCCCGAGGTTGAGTGGGATTATTACAACTTTGAAGCACTCAACATTCCTAAAGGACATCCCGCAAGAGATACGCAGGACACCTTCTATATTACGGAAAATATGCTTTTGAGGACTCAAACAAGTCCTGTTCAAATCAGGACTATGGAAAAGCGCAAGCCTCCCTTTAGGGTTATTGCGCCGGGCAGAGTATACCGTTCGGACGCGGTTGACGCTACCCACTCCCCTCTCTTCCACCAAATTGAAGGGCTCGTGCTTGACGAAGGCATTACAATGGCTGACTTAAAAGGTACGCTTGAAACCTTTGCAAAAAAGCTTTACGGCGAAGAAACGAAAACAAGATTTCGTCCGCACCACTTCCCGTTCACGGAGCCGAGCTGCGAAATGGATGTAAGTTGCTTCAAATGCGGCGGCAAAGGTTGCTCAATGTGCAAAGGCGAAGGCTGGATTGAAATTTTGGGCGGCGGTATGGTTCACCCGAAAGTGCTTAAAAACGGCGGCGTTGATACCGACAAATTCAGCGGTTTTGCATTCGGCATAGGTCTTGAAAGGCTTGTTATGTTCCGCTTCGGAATTGACGATATGAGATTGCTTTACGAGAACAACATCAAGTTCTTAGAACAGTTTTAAGGGGGTGTTTTGAATGATTTTATCAAAAAGATGGTTAAACGATTACTGCAAGGTAGAAGCAGACGACAGAGAATTCTTTGAAAAAATGACTCTTTCCGGCTCTAAAGTTGAGTGTTGGGAAAAAGAGGGTGAAGAGCTCAAAAACATCGTATTGGGTAAAGTTCTTTCACTCGAAAAGCACCCTGACAGCGATCATTTATGGATTTGCCAAATTGACATTGGCGCAGACGAGCCCGTGCAGATTGTTACAGGCGCGCAAAATCTCAAAGAAGGCGACTATGTTCCCGCGGCACTTCACAAAAGCGTTGTTGCCGGAGGACAGAAAATCACCAGGGGCAAATTAAGAGGCGTTATGAGCAACGGTATGCTCTGCTCCCTCGGCGAATTGGGACTTACGGTTAACGACTTCCCGAACGCTATTGAGGACGGCATTATGGTAATTGACGACGAGTGCGATTTAACTCTCGGCAAGGACATTAGAGATGTGCTGCGTTTCAATGACACAAAGTACGAATTTGAAATAACTTCAAACCGTTCCGACTGCCTTTCGGTTACAGGTCTTGCAAGAGAAGCGGCGGCAACTTTCGGCACGGACTTTGAAATGCCGAAGCCCGAGGTAAAAGGCGGTCACGGCGATGTCAACGATTTTCTTAAGGTTAAAATCCACGAGCCGTCGCTGTGCTACAGATACTGCGGCGCAGTTGTTGAGAACGTAAGAATCAAGCAAAGCCCGCTTTGGTTAAGAGAAAGGCTCAGAGCAAGCGGAGTAAGACCTATAAACAACATTGTTGACATTACAAACTTTGTTATGCTCGAATTAGGTCAGCCTATGCACGCCTTCGACCTTCGTTACCTTGAAGGAAACGAGGTTAATGTAAGGCGCGCGGCAAAGGGTGAAACCATTACTACTCTTGACGGCGAAGAACGCGATTTGAGCGAGGATATGCTCGTTATTGCCGACGATAAGAAGCCCGTTGCGGTTGCAGGCGTTATGGGCGGCGAATACAGCGGCATTATGGACGATACAACAACTATTGTTTTCGAGTCTGCTTGCTTTAACGGCTTCTCGGTTCGCTCGACTGCAAAGACTCTCGGTATGAGAACAGAGTCGTCTTCAAGATACGAGAAAGAACTCAATCCCGAAAGCTGTATGCTTTGCCTGACAAGAGCGCTTGAACTTGTGCAAACCCTTGACGCAGGCGATGTAGTAAACGGCACGGTTGATGTTTTCCCGACTCCTAAAGAGCCTGTTAAACTCCCGCTTGACGCTGATTGGATAAATAAGTTTATCGGCATTGAGCTCAGCGAGCAGGAGATGACAGCTATTCTCCAAAAAATCGGCTTCACGGTTGAAAACGGTATTATTACCGCTCCGTATTTCAGAAACGATATTGAGCATCAGGCTGATATTTCCGAGGAAATCGCAAGATTTTACGGCTTTGATAAAATTCCCGACTGGAAACTAAGAGGCGTTGCGGAGGCTATGCTTACCGACGAACAGGAATTTGATAAACTGCTCGAAAGCACAATGCGCTCTATCGGTTATTCGGAAATAAGCACCTTTTCGTTTATCAGCCCGAAGGCTTATGATAAAATCGCACTTGCTCCCGACAGTGAGCTTAGAAAGAGCATTGTTATTTCCAATCCTCTCGGCGAGGACACCTCGGTAATGAGGACTACGGCAATTCCGAGTATGCTCGAGGTCATTGCGAGAAATTACAATTACCGCACACCTGCAGCTAAGTTCTATGAAAATGCTACAACCTATGCTTCAAACGGCACCGAAGAGCTACCCGATGAAAACAAAATGCTCACCTTCGGCGAATACGGCGCAGGCAGCGATTTCTACACTGCTAAAGGCGCGGTAGAAGCTTTATTTAAAGTGCTTGGAATTGAGAATGCTCGCTTTACGGCGCTTAAAAATAATCCTACCTTCCATCCCGGAAGAACTGCCGAGATAAGCATTGACGGTGAAAAAATCGGCGTTATAGGCGAAATTCATCCCAAGGTTTGCAAAAATTACAAAATTGGCGCAAAAACCTATATAGGCTATCTCTCTTGGAACGAGTTGTTCAAGTTTAAAAACACAAACAAGGTTTACAAGCAACTGCCCAAATTCCCTGCTCTTACTCGCGACTTAGCTGTTGTATGCGACAAGAAAACAGAGGTTGCAGTGCTTGAAAACGCAATCAGGCAGGGCGCAGGCAAGATGCTCGAAAAGGTTGAACTGTTTGATATATTCGAAGGCGCTCAGGTCGGAGCAGGCAAAAAGAGCGTTGCCTTCAGCCTTGTTCTTCGTTCCCCCGAAAGAACCTTGACCGACAGCGAAGCCGACAATGCGCTCAACAAGGCGCTTGAAGCGCTTAAAGCAATCGGCGCAGTTATACGCTCATAAGTGAATTTTTTATGAATTTTTCAGTTTGCGTGTTGTAATTTATAAAAATATTGTATATAATATACTCATAAAACAAAAGGCGGAGGGTTTGAAAAATGAATGATAAAACTCAAAGATTTCAATTACCGACTAATCTTGAACTTGATACCAAAACAATTTTAAAAGAGGTTTACAACGCTCTTGACGAAAAGGGCTATCAGCCTATTGACCAAATTGTAGGCTACATTCTTTCCGAGGACCCCACCTACATCACAACTCACAACAATGCGCGTTCGCTTATTCGCAGGGTTGACAGAGACGAGCTGCTTTCAGAGCTTGTAATCAATTATCTTAAATAATAATGGAGAATAATTATGGCTGAAAAGAAAAAAAGCAAATTTCTTATGTATAAGGGCAGACCTCTTGTAAGAAACGGCAATACCATTTACTACGGCTTTATGGATCAAAGCCATGTTACAATGCTTACGGTTCTAAGCACCAAGAAGGTAAATGACATAGATGTTGCCGACAAGGTAAGAGTTCAGCTTATTGCAACGGATATTACTCTCAACCCGCTTGAAGCTATGGTAAAGACAGGCGAAAAGGACGGTCTTTTTGACGCTCTTGAATTAGCTTCGGTATGGCTTGACAGGTATCTTAAGGAATAATCAAAAAACACAGGCTGCTTTTTATAAAATGCAGCCTGTATTTTAGTTATACACTCAACAATAAAAATACAAGGAGAAAAAACAATGGCAAACAAATATCAGGGTACACAGACACAGAAAAACTTAGAAGCGGCTTTTGCAGGCGAAAGTCAGGCGAGAAACAAATATACATATTTCGCTTCCAAGGCTAAGAAAGACGGTTTCCAGCAAATAAGCGCACTTTTCCAAAAAACCGCCGACAATGAAAAGGAACACGCTAAAATATGGTTTAAGGAGTTAAACGGTATTTCCGATACCGCTTCCAATCTTGCTGCAGCGGCTGACGGTGAAAACTTTGAATGGACAGATATGTACGAAGACTTTGCTAAAACCGCCGAGGAAGAAGGCTTCCCCGAGCTTGCCGAAAAGTTCCGCATGGTAGGCGCTATCGAGAAGGAGCACGAGCAAAGGTACAGAGCGCTCCTTAAGAATATTGAAATGAAAGAGGTTTTTGAAAAGAGCGAGGTTAAGGTTTGGGAATGCCGCAACTGCGGTCACATTGTAGTAGGCACAAAGGCTCCCGAGGTATGCCCCGTTTGCGACCACCCGCAGAGCTTCTTTGAAATTCACGCCGAGAATTACTAATCAAAAGAAAAGACAGGTCAGCATATATGCTGACCTGATTTTTTTGCGCTTATATTATATAAAAAATGGAAGCGCCCCCTGTCTCGCGGTCGTTATCTTGAATTATAATCCTCGTTTATTGTGTCTGACCAATCGGCACTTATTTTTTCATTTGCCCTGCAAGCCATAACGGGTGCCGATATAGCATCGAAAATCACCTGAGTGCCTTGTGAATCGGCACGGTAATTGACTGCTCTCTCACGGCTTATGCCAATATTTGCGGCGGTTGCTTCAGCGTCAATATTAGCTCCGATGAACAGGAATTCCCAACCGTATTTTTCCTTCTCTTTTTCAACGAGCGCTTTGAGGCGTGAGTGAGTAAAAAATCGGCTTGCGTTTTCATAGCCGTCAGTTATAACAACGAAAATTGTGTGTTCGGGCACATCGCTTTTTCTTGCATACTTATGGATATTTGCAATATGCTTTATGGCGTTACCAAGCGCGTCATATAATGCGGTACAGCCCATAGGAATATAATCCTTTTCGGTAAGCGGTTCAATTTTATCAAGGCTTACTCTATCGTGCAGCACCTCGCTGTTATCTGCGAAAATTACGGTTGATACAAAGCATTTTCCCTCTGCGCTCTTTTGCTTTTTAATAAAAGAATTGAAGCCGCCTATAGTATCGCTTTCAAGACCGCTCATAGAACCGCTTTTATCAAGGATGAATACGAGCTCGGTTAAATTGTTGTTTGTTTTTTTCATAATAAAAACCTCCGTTAAATTGTTTTACAATTTAATTATAACGGAGGTTTTTTATTTTTGGTCGCCTGCAGAGCGACATTTCTTAATAAGAGCCTAATAGCATTTGATCAAATGAGAAAAGCGCTTCATTGATTTCATATATATTGTAATTATTATTTTTAATATAGTATTCAATTATAATATCAAAAACCGAGGAATGTGAAAAAGCGTAGCCCGCCTTTTTAAGCAATTCTTCACTCTGGGCAAAATCAAGCTCAAGCGCAACCGCAAAAGCGAGCGCTGTGGCTTTTGACGGCTTATAATCGGGATTTGAACGGATTTTAGAAAACAGACGACGGTCAATGTTGGCTTTTTTATAGCATTCACTGTCGCTCATCCCTTTTTCATCAATCTTGCGAAGGAGCATTTCGGAAAAGCTTTCGTCCTTTTCATCATTAATATAGCTTTCAAGCGACGCTTCTTTGCAGGAAGCAACAGTATCTTCAACCATTGGCATTGCCGCCATAGCGGGTGCCATATCGCCTAAAAATACGCTTGAGCGTTCGGGATATGCAATCTTTTGCAAATCCACATAATTATCGTCGATATATTCAGCTATATCCTTAAACTTTTTCCTGCCCTCGCTTAAAGCGTCCGAACCGAAAACCACTATATAAGCTTCAATATAATTGTTATCTAAAAACTGCTCTATTTCCTCGTTCGCAATTCTTAATACTTCGCCGCTGTCATAACCGTATGCCCCTGCGGAAATAAGCGGAAAAGCAATAGAATTAAGCCCTTTTTCCTTTGCGATTTTAAGGCAATTTATAAAGCAGGAGCGAAGCAGTTTTTCTTCATTATTATTTCCTCCGCGCCAAATAGGTCCAACGGTGTGAATGACATATTTTGCAGGAAGGTTATATCCTTTTGTAATGACCGCCTGCCCTGTTGCGCAGCCGCCTATAGCTCTACATTCCTCAAGCAGTTCCCCGCCTGCCGCGCGGTGAATGGCGCCGTCCACTCCGCCGCCGCCGAGCAAGGTGTTATTTGCAGCGTTGACAATAGCGTCAACTTCCATTTTTGTAATATCGTTTCTTTGAATAAATAACGGCATTTTTTCTCCTTTGGTGCACTTATTTTAAAAAGGTTTCGGCTTGCTCAAAAGCCGAAACCTTGCAATATTATATTGTTATTATTTTACAACAGCGGATTTAGAGGTTGAAGCGTAGTTTGAGGAAAGGAGAATAATTGACAAATCGAGGGCATTAATTACGCCGTTATTGTCTATATCCTCTGCTCTGCCTAACGCATCCTGATTTCCGTAAGAACCGCTTGCAAGCACTGCGGATACATCGGAAAGGTCAACTACGCCGTCGCCGTTTACATCGCCGTTTGATATTTCAATAAGCCTGATATCGCTATCCTCGTTTTCGGTGAGAACTACAGGATTTTCGGAATCCGCATTAACTGTCAGTATTTCCATTTCGGTTGTTGCTTCGCCGGAAATTGTTAAACTGTATTCACCGTCATCAAGCGAGAAGAATACAAAATTACCGTCCGAGCCCGCCTGAATTGTTTTTGACTCTATTACTTTACCGTCCTGAACAAGATTGATTGTAACATCCTTATACTGCTGTTCCATATCAATTTTACCTGAAATTCTTGCCATGGGAACAATAAAGTAATCGGTATCGCTTATAGTGCCGCAACGAGAACAGGTGTAAAAATAGGAAGCGTCCTCATTTTCATCCGCTTCATGCCGCAAAGCATTGTCATTAACCCTCTTGCTCCTGAAGTTATGACCTAAAGGATTGATAGTAACATAGTTATCCTCACCGCATAAGCTGCACTTATAATGCTCGCTGCCCGCCTGAGTACAGGTAGGTTGCTGAGTATCGGCATACTCAAAGCTATGCTCTAATTTATCCGTGAAGCCCTCCTGATAACTGTCGGCACAGCGCGTGCAGGTATATGTTATATATCCGCCGTGGGTGCAGGTAGGTTTAGTTACAACCGAAGTATAATTATGTCCTAATGCATCAAACTCAAAGGTGTTTTCAGCATTGCAGTTCTTACATACATAATGCTCAACGCCCTTTTGTGTACAGGTTGCGTCTGTTTTGCTTTCAAGTTCAAATTCATGCTCTACCATATCGGTGAAAGTATCCTGATATGTATCGGAACAGCGCGAACAGGTGTATTTTGTGTAACCTTCGCTTGTGCAGGTAGGCGCAATCACTTCAGAAACATAATCGTGACCTAACGCGTCTAAATCCTTATGATAGTTATAGCCGCAATCGACGCAAACCATATCTTGCTCGCCGCCCTCTGTGCAGGATGCGGGAGTATCTTTAATAACTTCATAATTATGAGGCTCGGCTGTATAAGAAGCAACATAAGAGGTATTATCTCTAATCTGCGCTTCAGCGGGCTGCCAAGCAGGATTGGAATAATGATTTTCATCGTCCGCTGCTTTATCGGGGATCTGCTCAAAGGTAGGCTTATCGCCGAAGTATGCCTGAGTTGAATGGAGAACCGTTCCCTCACTGTCAAGCCAGTCTACCACATACTTTTCATCATAAAGATCAAACGACAAGCTGTGCGCCCGTGTTTTATCAACGCCTGCCCAAGAGGCGGTAG
>CADBNM010000021.1 GCA_902796055.1 Oscillospiraceae bacterium | reverse complement strand
CGGGTGAGCTTGAACGCGTTTCAGGCGCAGTGAGAACCGCGTCGGGCAGGGCAAAGCCCTTTAATTTTTCGTTCATTTTAATTATTGCGTCCGCCATTGTTGAGGTCACTTTTTCGGGCAGACATTCTCTCAGGTCGCCGAGCGTTACGCCTGTAGGACATGAGGGCTCAACCTTGCCTAAGGAGGTGGATTTTTTGTTTTCCAAGAAGTCGCCTACAAGCTGCGAGGGCGCTCTGTAATCTTCGCCTGCAAGGGTAAAAGCCGCGCGTTCGATTTTTCTTTGCATTTCAATTCCCGCAAGCGGGTGTTCGCTGTCAAAATCCTTAGGCTCAATGCCTACAAGTAAGGCGGAGTTTGCATTTTTCCCGTCTCTTGCGTATTCGCTCATTCCGTTAACTACAACGCCGCCTTTTTCGCTTGCTCCGGCAACAACCGTGCCGCCGGGACACATACAGAATGTATAAGCGCCTCTTTCGTGCAGACCGTGGCAGGACAATTTGTAATCAGCTGCGCCCAGTGCGGGGTGAGAAGCAAATTTTCCGTATTGCGCCTCGTTTATGAGCTGCTGCGGATGCTCTATTCTTGCTCCGACCGAAAACGGCTTTTGCATCATTTTAACGCCCGAGTTGTAAAGCGAGCTTATTGTGTCTCTCGCCGAATGACCGATTGCGAGAATTACCGCGTCGGTTTCAATATCCGTTTTCCTTCCGCCTTTTTCGTAGCTTATTCCCTGAACCGCGCCGTTATATATGAGCAGAGAAGTAAATTTTGCTTCGAAAATGACTTCGCCGCCGAGGTTTTCAATTTCTTTTCTGATGTTTTTAACCACTAATTCAAGTTTATCTGTTCCGATGTGCGGCTTGCTTGAGTATGTAATTTCTTCCGGCGCGCCGAACTCGGCAAAGGTATCAAGCACAAATTGTCTGCGGTGGTCTTTTATGCCTGTGTTCAGTTTACCGTCCGAAAAAGTGCCTGCTCCGCCCTCGCCGAATTGCACATTGCTTTCTTCGTTCAGCACACGGCTTGTCCAAAAAAGCTTGACATCGGCTTTTCTCTCGTCAATTTTTTTGCCTCTTTCAAGCACCACGGGTTTAAGTCCCGCTCTTGCAAGAGTCAGAGCCGCAAACATTCCCGCAGGTCCGAAGCCTACTACAACAGGTCGGAATTTATTTGGGGTAACAGCGGGGATAACAACCTTTTCGGGCATTTTTGCTTCGCTTACCTTTTTGGACTTGGATTTTTTAATTATTTGCGCCTCGTCGCCCGATATTTCAGCATTTACGCTGTAAGTGAAAAAGATATTGTCTTTTTTTCTTGCGTCAACGCTTTTTCTGACAATTTTATAGCTTAATAATTGGCTTTCACTTATTCTCAAAATACTGAGAATTGCCTTTTTTAAATCATTTTTATCAGCGTCAAGCGAGAGCTTTATTTCGTTAATTCTAATCAATTTGTTCTCCTAAATATTTTGCCGCGTTTTTAGCCGCATAAAGTCCCGATGATATAGCCCACTGTAAGTTGTAGCCTCCGCAGGGAGCGTCAACATCGAGTATTTCTCCGCATAAGAAAATGCCTTTATTCGTTTTAAGCTCAAGGCTTGCAGCGTCAATTTGTTCTGCGCTCACTCCGCCCGAGCAAACCTGTGCCGAAGAAAAATCTGCAGGCGGTTTTACTTTAAGCTTAAATGCTTTTATTTGCTTTGCTATGCTTTTAAGAGCCTTATCGCTTAATTCGCCTGCCCTTTGCGAGGGCTTAAAGCCCGCCTTTTTAATAAGCACAAGCGCAAGCTTTCTAAGTATCAAGCCGTCGCAAAGCTCACCGGCTTCAAGCGAATTTTGTTGCTTTACTTTTAAAAGTGCCGCTATTTCTTCTTCGCTGTATTCGGGCATAAAGTCAATGTTCACCTCGGTGGGAGAGCCGACATACTTTGCCAGATTAAAAATACAGATTCCGGAAATGTTTTTTTCGTTAAACTGTACCTCGCCGTCCTCGCAGTGACCATTAAGGCTTACCCTTGCCTTTGCTCTTACTCCTTTAAGACTCCTTAAAAAGCTTTCCTCGCTTGGCAGCGGGCAAAGAGCAGGACGGAATTTTTTATATTCTGCGCCTATGCTTTCAAGGATTTTATCCGCGTTATAGTTTTTAACGGAAGCGGGGGAGCCTGCCGCAATGATAATGCAGTCGGCTGAAATGCTTTTATTTCCCTGAATTATAAATCGGTTTTCTTTTTTTGATATATTACTAACATCAAAATCGCTTATAATGTTAATGCCTGCGGCTTTAATATTTGCCAAAAGAGCGTTTAAAAGTGTGGCGGCACTTTCGCTGTAGGGGTAATTTCTGCCTGTGTTATCAGCCTTTAATACAATTCCGAGCGATGCAAGCAATTCTTTTGTTTTAGTTACATCAAATTTCTCTAAGCTCGCTTTTGCAAGGGGCGATAAATAGCGTTCGGCGCATGCATTATCGTTGGTGATATTGCATCTGCCGTTACCTGTCCGGAGCAGCTTTTTGCCTATTCTGTCATTTTTTTCAAGTATAGTAATATCGGCACTTTTGCATATCTTTGCGGCATAAAGTGCCGCTGTGATTCCGCTTGCACCGCCGCCGATAATAACGAGTCTTTTTTTCATTAATTCACCGCCAAAATGTATAATATATTATTATAATACATTTTATTTGCTTATTTCAACCCCATTGTAGTAATGAGTAAGTATTTCTCTGTAGTCGAAGCCCAATTTTGCCATATATACCGCGCCTGCCTGTGAGAGACCGACAGCGTGTCCGTAACCGTAAACGGTGAAAATGAATTCTCCGTTTTTGTATTCGGGGTAAAAAACCGAGGATTTAAGCGATAGCAGTTCTCTTACTTCTCTGCCCGTGAGTGAGGTGGAGGCAATATTGATTTCGCTCACCCCGTGGCTTTTTGTTCTTTTTATTTTGCCTATCCAGTCCGAAGGGCTGTCCGGAAATGTAAAGCTTTTATACTTTACAGACATCAGCTTCTTTTTTAGCTCCGTCGGCTTAATTGTGCGGTAAGAAATGTATTCCGGGCTTAAGCTGTCGCCGATGCTTACAACGCTTTCCAAGTAGGGATGCGCTTCTGACCAATAGTTTTGCGAGCTTTCCGTAAAGCCTGCGTTAGCCGAATGATAGCAGGCGAGAGCCGTTTCTCCTCCAAAGCTCAGGTATTCACCTTCAACGCTTTGCACTACTTTTTTGAGCTTGTTATAGTTTTTATCGTAATCCTCGCCCCAAACCCTTTTTAGCTCTTTTTTGCTGAAATATGCCTGGTGATGAGAGGGGCTGTCCGTAATATCGTAGCTTTTGCTGCTGTTTTCCATTGTCCTTTTTAAGAAGGTATTTATGCATACCGCCTGCGCCTTGAGTGCCTCGGACGGCGAATTAATGTCTATTTCTCCGGCAAGCACCGAGATTATATAGAAGGTTTTGCTCACCTTCTCCTGCCTTTTTTCCTTGGTAAGATATACCTTGACGCAGTCTTCGGCATTAAAAAGCTTTTTTTGTGTTGATGCATCCGCGTTTTTTTTATTCAGCACATCCTTTATGTCGCCGTTTTTATTCAAAGCCGTCACTTCATCTTTAAAAGCCAGACCCACGCAGGGAACAACAGCGATAACAATTATAAAAGAGAGCAATAAGGATAAAAAGTTTTTCATTTTAAATTCTCCTGTTAGAATTGACTTTAGATATTATTTATTATATAATCTATGATGTATATTTATGTTTAAATAGGCAGTTAGGCTGTAAATTAAGAAAGGGGCACTCCGAATTTATCGGTTCGAGTGCTGCGAGGGTATTATGGAAAGAGTAAAAACTAATTTTTCATCACAAATAATTGTTTTATCAGTAGCTCTTATTATTGCGCTGCCGGTAAGAGTATATCAATATCTGAATGTTATTGACCCGACAACCGGTTTTTATAATTCTTGGGTTAATCCCACGGTTTTCGGTCTTTACGGACTTTGCCTTGCGGTGATAATTGCGCTTATCGCACTTTCACACAGAGGCGGAAAAAAGGCGATATATGAGCTTCCCGACAAAAAGAATACGGCGTTGGCGGTAACCTCGTTAATTTTCAGCATTAGTATCGTAGCCGATGTTGTTATGCAGATTATAAAGCTTGCGTCGGTTTTCGGCGGCAAGGTTGAGATAAGCCAGTTAGTGTTGAAAGACAATGTCGGCAAGAGTGCGGTTTACTTTATGTGCGCTCAGGTTATTTTCGGCTTGCTTTCTGCTGCTTACCTTGCAGTGTTCGGCTTCAATTATTTATCTGACAGCCGCGACCATAAGCCTATGAAGATACTTGCGGCAGCACCCGTGCTGTGGGGAATTACAAGGCTTATGATAAGATTTATGCAAACCATCTCCTTCCGCTATGTCTCCGAGCTTTTATTCGAGCTTCTTATGATTGTTTTCTTCTGTCTGTTCTATATTTCGTTTATAAAGTTTAACGAGAATTACTTGGAAAAAAGAGTGCAGACAAGGGTTATAGGATATGGCTTGATTTGCATATTCTTTTCCATGCTTTCGGTTATTCCGAGATATATAGTTGCAATTATGGGCAGAAATGATGTGCTTTACAGGCAGGAATCGCTTTATCAGTTTTGCGATATAGGCTCGGCTGTTTTTATCGCGGCGGTTATTTTCTGTGCAGTAGCTCAAATGCAATATAAAAATGTTGAGGAATATGAGCCTGTAGAAGCGGACGAAGAATAAAATGTTTTTAGCTAATCTTTTAAATGTCGCCAAGCTTGTATTAATAATGTACATAATGGCTGCCGTCGGTTTTTTTGCCGATAAAATAGGAAAATTTACTCAAAAGGCGGCAAAGCTTGCAACGGGACTGCTGTTTTATATTGTAACGCCCTGCGTTATAGTCAACAGCTTCGTGGTTAATTTTTCAAAGGGGACATCTTCGGTTTCGCTTAAGGATTTTGGCTTAAGCTTGCTCTTTTTTGCAGTGACTTATGCGGTGGCAATTCCGCTTTCCAAGCTGTTTTTCAAAAAGCAGCCTGCCTCTAAGCGTACAATTTATCGCCACAGTGTGGTTTACGGTAACTGCGGATACATCGGACTACCGCTTGTTCAGGCTGTAGTAGGCGAAAAGGGAGTGTTTTATTCGGCACTTGCAATAACCGTTTTTAATGTCATAACTTTCACTCAAGGTGTGCACCAAATGCATGAGGGCGATGACGGCAAGGCTGATATTAAGCTCTCTAAAATACTTATAAATCCCGGCACCTTAGGAATACTTTTGGGTATTCCGCTTTTGATATTGATGCTTGTGTTTAAAATAGATTTAACATCGTCTAATTGGGAAATATTAACCAAGCCTATCTCATATATCGGCTCAATGAACACTCCTTTGGCAATGCTTTGCCTTGGAACTTTCCTTGCGAATACAGATATTAAAAATACTTTTAAAGATAAGAATAACTATCTTGTCGGCTTGCTCAGGCTTATTGTTATACCTATGTCGCTATTTGCGGTAATACTGCTCGTAAACCGATTTGTAACGGCTGTTCCCGCAGTTGTAGCCGTAAGCCTTATGGTAAGCGCATGTCCGCCGAGCGCAAACAATACCGTGCTCTTTGCGGCGACCTTTGATAAGGATGTGGGGCTTGCTTCAACTACCGTTGCTTCCTCAACCTTTTTCAGTATTTTAACTATGCCCGTGGTGCTTGCACTGGCACAACAGCTGTTTCCGCTGTAAAGGTTAAAACTTTACAATTATAAACGCAGTTGAATAATAGAAAAACTATGTTGAAAACTATGTTCAAAACTTCTACGAAGTGTTTAAAACTTGCAAAAAGCTTGCAAAAACCGCTAATATTTGCTGTTTCACGGAAAATGAAATAAAACTTGCAAAAGCGTGAAACAGTATTAAATCAGCCGTTTTTTTAATGAAAAAAGCACAAAAAGCACCGAAATTGGTAATATTTGGGAATTTTTTGGCGAAAATTTGCAATGTTTAAAATGAATGATTTTGCTTTTAAACAATAATGGAGACTTTTCAACACAAAAAGTGTGAAAACTTTTACAAATCATTGAAAAATGCGATATGTAAAGTTAAAAAACTTTACAAATTTTGTGGCTAAAAAGTATAATTCGGAGTATTTTATGGCATTCGATACCTTCTATGGAAACAATTCGCTCAAGGACAGTATCAGTCGGCAGATATATACCGGCACCTTGTCTCACGCCGTAATTCTTGAAGGTGAAGAGGGCTTGGGCAAAAAAACTTTTGCGAGACTGATTGCAGCTGCCTTGCTTTGCGCTGAAAGCGAAAAGCCTTGCCTTGAGTGCATAAGCTGTAAAAATGTTTTGAAAAATAATCATCCCGATGTGCTTTTTTATGAAACAGAAAAACATACTGCGGGTAATTTTAAAATAGAAACCGTAAGGCAAATCAGGGAATTGGCTTATATTACGCCGAATCAGGCGGATAGAAAGGTGTTTATTCTCGCCGAAGCGGATTTAATGAACACTGCGGCTCAGAACGCTCTTTTAAAGATATTGGAGGAACCGCCGAAATATGCATACTTTATTTTGCTTGCAAAGCGCAAGAGCGCTTTTTTGGAAACTATCCTTTCAAGAAGCACCGTCTATTCACTGATGCCCGTAAGCGACGAGCAGGCGGTACAGGCGGTAAGCGAGCAGCTTTCCGGTCCAACGGACGAGGAAATTGAAAAATGCGTAAAGCTCGTCGGTGGAAATATCGGCGCAGTCATAGCGGGTTTAAAAGGGAATGAGCTTTTGCGCGCAAGCGAAAAAGCGTTGGAAATAGCTAACGCCGTGTGCGAAAGCTATGAGTTTGAACTCTTAAAAGCACTTGCGGAATTTGAAGCGGCAGGCACAAAAGCATTGCTTGTTAAAACTGCGGAGGCTTTAAAGGGCGTGTTCAGGGACGCTTTGGCGTTAAGAAGCGGCTCGGAGGTGTTAATGCAAATTAATGCCGAATGTGCCGAACGCCTTTGCTCGCTTTTTACTAAAAAGCAGCTGTTTGCTTTAATGGAAGTGAGCGAAGAATTAAAAAGGCGGCTCGCAAAAAATATGAATCAAAAGCTGCTTATAACATGGCTTAGCGCTGCGTTAAAAAAAGCGGTAGAATATTAGATTGGAGATAAAAATGGCAGAAGTAATAGGCATCAGGTTTAAAGATGTTGGAAAGATATATTATTTTGACCCGAAGGGCAGAAAGCTCTCCAAGGGCGATTTTGCAATAGTAGAGACTGCAAGAGGCGTAGAGTGCGGTTTTGTTGCTATGGCTAATAAAGAGGTTGACGACGAGCTTATAGTTAAGCCTTTAAAAGGCGTGCTCAGAAAAGCAACAAAAGCCGATTTGGAGACGGTTGAAAAGAACAAAATAAAGGAAAAAGAGGCATTTGACATCTGTCTTAAAAAGATAGCCGATCACTCTTTGGAAATGAAGCTTGTAGATGTCGAATACACTTTTGACAATTCAAAAATTCTTTTCTATTTTACTGCGGACGGCAGAGTCGATTTCAGGGAGCTTGTAAAAGACCTCGCCGCTGTTTTCAAGACCAGAATCGAGCTCAGGCAAATCGGCGTAAGAGATGAGTCTAAAATGCTCGGCGGCCTGGGCATTTGCGGCAGACCTTTCTGCTGCTCAACCTTCTTGGGCGAGTTCCAGCCTGTTTCAATAAAAATGGCTAAGGAGCAGGGCTTATCGCTTAATCCCACAAAAATCAGCGGTACCTGCGGCAGACTTATGTGCTGCCTTAAATATGAGCAGGACGCATATGAATATCTTTTAAAAATCACTCCGCAAAAGGGCTCTATCGTTAAAACGAACGAGGGCAAGGGTACGGTTGTTGATGTTGAGCTTTTAAAAGGCAGAGTAAAGGTGCAACTGTCAGATAACGAGGAGGCGGCGCCCGTGTCTTTTGATAAAAGAGATGTCAAGGTTCTCAGCACCTATAAAGAGAGAAAGAAGCAGGAAAAGACCGAACAAAATAATAAAGAAGATAAATAACACTTGCATTTTCTTAAGTATGTGTTATTATATATTTGACAATTAAAATTGGAGGTTTGTAAAATGGCTTATAAAATCACTGATGATTGCATCTCCTGCGGTGCTTGCGAAGCTGAGTGCCCCGTTGGTGCTATCGCTGAGGGCGACGGCAAGTTCGAAATCAATGCAGACGAATGTCTTGATTGCGGCGCTTGTGCAGGTGTTTGCCCTGTAGAAGCTCCTCAGGCTGAATAAGTCTAAGAGCAACAAAAAAACGGGCATTGCGTTGCCCGTTTTTATTTTTCAAAATAATTAAGATAGGAATATAAAAATGAAACTTGGTATAATCGGACTCCCGAATGTAGGGAAAAGCACATTGTTTAATGCAATAACAAATGCGGGCGCTCAGTCTGCAAATTATCCGTTTTGCACTATTGAGCCTAATGTCGGCGTGGTTGCCGTGCCTGATGAAAGGCTCGCAAAGCTCGCCGAGATGTACAATCCGAAAAAAGTCACTCCCGCAACAATTGAATTTGTGGATATAGCGGGGCTTGTTAAAGGCGCCTCAAAGGGCGAGGGCTTAGGCAATAAATTCCTCTCAAATATAAGAGAGGTTGACGCTGTGGTGCATGTTGTGCGCTGCTTTGAAAATGACGATATAACGCATGTCGACGGTTCTATCGACCCTTTGCGCGATATAGAGACTATTAATCTTGAGTTGATTTTCTCCGATATGGAAATACTCGGCAGAAGGCTTGATAAAACCGCAAAGCTTATGAAGGGCGACAAGTCTCTCGCAGGCGAATATGCTTTTCTCAAAAAGGTAAACGATGCGCTCGGCGAAGGTAAGCTTGCAAAGAGCGTAGAGTGCGAAAATGCCGAAGAGGAAAAGCTCTTGGCGCAAAGTCAGCTTTTAAGCGCAAAACCGGTTATCTATGTTTGCAATATGTCCGAGGAGGACTTTGCGAACGGCATTGAAAATAATGAAAATTATCTGAAAGTAAAAGACTTTGCCGAGTCCGAAGGCAGTCAAACTCTTACTATCTGCGCTGAAACGGAAGCCGAAATTTCGTCTATGGACGATGAAGAAAAGGAGATGTTCTTGGCGGAGCTGGGGCTTGAGGAGTCGGGACTAAACAGGCTCATTAAAGCAAGCTATGATTTATTGGGTCTTATGTCCTTCTTAACTGCAGGCGAGCCCGAGGTAAGGGCGTGGACAATAAAGAAAGGCACAAAAGCGCCTCAGGCTGCGGGAAAAATCCATTCCGATATTGAGCGCGGCTTCATTCGTGCCGAGGTCGTGAAATACGATGATTTGATTTCAAACGGCTCTCTTGCCGCCTGCAAGGACAAAGGTCTTGTAAGAAGCGAGGGTAAGGAATACATTATGCAAGACGGCGATGTGGTGCTGTTCAGATTTAATGTGTAAAATCAATTAAAAAACGCTGAAACTTCGATTTGAAGTTTCAGCGTTTTAATACATGTTTTTATTCTTCGTTAGTCTCCGAAATGATGATTTTTTTCATCATTTCAAGTTTTTGTTGCGCCTGCTCTATTTCATCGAGTAAAGCCTGAGTGTCTTTGAGGTTATATTCCGTCAGCCCCAAAAGATAGTCAGCGGTAACTCCGAAAAACTCGGAGAGCTGAGTTATTGCATAAGAATCGGGATTTGTTTTGCCTATTTCGTAGTTTGAAAGTGTTTTTTGGTCTATACAGGTTTCTCTTGCAACATCCGCCTGCCTGAGCTTTCTGGCTTTTCTGAGCTGCCTGATTTTGTTCATAAACATCACCTCTGCATATGATTATACTATAATTTTAGTAGGAATGATAGATTAAAATAAAATTTTAGTAAAACATAGAAATAAACGCTGATTTTTTGTGCACATTCCACTAAAAAGGATGTATTAATTGTCTAAAATGAAATAAAAAAGGCTTCATCTTGCAAAAAGTGACATATTTCTCTCGATTTTCGTTCAAAAAAGGCAAACAATTCGCTTGACGAATGTATTAGCCTGTTTGACTTATTATTATAAATATGATAAAATAATAAAGAAATTTTTGATATTAGGAGGAAAAAGACTATGAGAAATTTAAGCAAAGTTTTGGCAGTTCTTATGGCAGTTGTGATGCTTGTATCGGCATTTGCAGGCTGTGCAAAGAAGGGCGATTCCGAAGAAGGCAAAACTTATATCATTTATTCCGATAATTCATTTGCTCCTTTCGAATTTCTTGATGAGAGTTCAAATTCATATATCGGTATTGATATGGAAATTCTTGCGGCAATCGCTGAAGATCAAGGCTTCAAGTATGAAATGCACAATGAAGGCTTTGACGCTTCCATGGGTGCTGTTCAGTCCGGACAGGCTGACGCTATGATCGCAGGTATGACTATTACCGACGAAAGAAAAGAGACTTATGATTTTGCTGACGGTTACTATGATGACGGACAGATTCTTGTTGTTAAAAAGGATAGCAAGATTGCTTCCGAGGCTGACCTCAAGGGCAAGAGCGTAGCAATTAAAATCAGCACAATGGGTGCTGAATATGCTGAGTCAATCAAGGATAAAATCGGCTTCACAACAAGCTCATACGAAGGCTCGCCCGAAATGTATCAGGCTGTTGCAACAGGTACTGCGGACGCTTGCTTCGAGGATCGTTCCGTTGTTCAGTATGCAATTGTAAATGAAAAGCTTGACCTCAAAACAGTAGGCGAAGTTATCAATCCTTCTCAGTATGGTTTTGCTGTAAAGAAGGGCACAAATGCCGAGCTTATTGAAATGTTCAATAAGGGTCTTGCAAATATCAAAGCTAACGGCAAGTATGATGAAATCCTTGCTAAGTACGGCGGCTGATAGAAAAACAAATTTTATTATTAACTTTCACAGTATGGCTTGCGCAGTCAAGCCATACTGCATTAATTTTTTAAAAGGGTAGTTTATGGATTTTGGAAGAGTATTAAAAGAGGCTTTACCGCTTTTATTGGAAGGCTTAAAAATGACCGTGCTTATTGCGCTTATTTCTATTGCAATAGGTATTGTTTTAGGCTTAATATCATGCCTTTTCGGCTTGTCTAAAAATAAAGTATTAAAAGCAATATCGGCTGTATATATTTGGATTATTCGCGGTACGCCAATGATAGTTCAGGCGTTTATCGTTTTCTTCGCTATTCCGCAGCTCATTCAGTTATTGAATCCGACCTTTAAGCTTGACGCTTTTACGGCGGGCATCATAACCTTGAGTCTGAATGTCGGCGCATATATGTCCGAAATATTCAGAGCGGGAATACAGGCGGTTGATAAAGGGCAGATGGAGGCTGCAAGAAGCTTGGGGCTTAGCAAAACGCAGGCCATGAGTAAAATTGTTCTGCCGCAGGCGTTCAAAATTTCAATTCCTCCGATAGTAAATCAGTTTATTATAACTGTAAAAGACACATCTATTCTTTCTGTAATAGGTCTTGCTGAAGTAGTAAACAAAGCAAAGCAATATGTAGGTAAAACCTACCAATTCTTTGCTACATATATATTAGTAGCGGCATTTTATTTGATTGTTATTTCAATTCTTATGGTAGTGTCGAAATTTGTGGAGAAGAAGTTTAGTTATGAAAGCGAAAGTAAAAGTTAGAGGGCTAAAAAAATCCTTTGGGGAGAATGAAGTCCTTAAAGGTATTGATATTGATATCGGTGAGGGCGAGGTTGTTTGCGTTATCGGGCCTTCAGGCTCGGGTAAATCGACCTTTCTTCGCTGCTTAAATCAACTTGAGGAAATTACT
This sequence comes from Oscillospiraceae bacterium, assembly GCA_902796055.1. Lineage (GTDB taxonomy): Bacteria > Bacillota > Clostridia > Oscillospirales > Acutalibacteraceae > RUG714. Next base: position 3,769 of record CADBNM010000021.1, on the reverse strand, counting down.
GACGGTCAGGTTATTGTTGATGATTTTGACATAACCGACAAAAAAACGAATATAAATAAAGTCAGAGAAAACATAGGAATGGTTTTCCAGCATTTCAATCTTTTTCCGCACAAAACGGTTAGAGAAAATGTTATGCTTGCGCCTGTAACGCTTAAAAAGTGTTCCAAGCAGGAGGCGGCTGAAAAGGCGGACTCTCTATTAAAAAGAGTAGGTCTGCTTGATAAGGGCGACGCTTATCCGGATGAGCTTTCGGGCGGACAGAAGCAGAGAGTTGCCATTGCAAGAAGCCTTGCGATGGACCCGGATATTATGCTCTTTGACGAGCCCACCTCGGCGCTTGACCCCGAAATGGTAGGCGAGGTTCTTGACACTATGAAGGAGCTTGCCGCAGCCGGTATGACTATGGTTGTTGTAACTCACGAAATGGGCTTTGCAAGAGAAGTCAGCGACCGTGTTGTATTTATGGACGGCGGATATATTATTGAGCAAGGCGCTCCGAAGGATGTTATTAATAATCCGCAGGAAGAAAGAACAAAGGATTTCCTAAGCAAAGTATTGTAATATTATTATATTTAGTTTTAATTAAGAGAGCGCAACGCTCCCGCTATATATCAATTAAGAGGTGATATTGTGGAACAGCTTTTACATAATTTGTTTAATTTTGACGGTGTAACGGAATTTTTAATCCGTGCAGCATTTGCAATACTTTTAGGTTCTTTAATCGGCTTTGAAAGGCAGTGGACTCGTCACCCTGCGGGTATTACCAATATTTTGGTATGTATCGGTTCGTTCTTCTTCACTTCTTTTTCATTCATTTTTACCACCGACCCGCTTTTAAAGGATATAAGAGATATTACCCGTGTGGCAGCGCAGGTTGTAACGGGTATCGGTTTCCTCGGCGCCGGTGTTATAATGAAACAAGGCTCGTCAATAAAGGGCTTAAACACTGCGGCAACCGTGTGGTGCTCAGGCTCGGTTGGTATTCTTTGCGCTTTCGGTAACCTTTGGCTTCCTACTATCGCAACATTATCAATTGTTTTCGTAAATGTCGGATTTAAGCCTATTGAGAGAAGAATTCGCGAGCACAGAACAGGCGAAGCCGAGAAAGAGGAGCAGGAAGGACTTATCCGAATTATTTGCGACCCCGATAGGGAATTTTATGTCCGTTCGCTGCTAATGCAGATGGTTGCGGCTGAAAGTATAGTCCTAAGAAATTTGCAGACCTCCGAAACAGAGGGTAAGATTAAGCTAAAAGCCACTTTTGTTATGGAAGCAAGTCAAGAGGAAACGCTCGAAAAGATTATCGCTCGTTTAAGCGTAGAGCCGGGCATACTTTCCGCAGGCTGGTTTGAACTTTAAGGAAAAACAAAACTATAGAGCAAAATCCGTCCCGTATCGGGACGGATTTTCTAATATATGCCTTCTTAGTCGTTGTAAGAAGTACCGGTGTACTTTTTAAATACGTTCTTTACCATTTGACCACCGATAGAGCCGGCCTGTCTTGAAGTAAGGTCACCGTTGTAACCCTGCTTAAGATTAACGCCAACTTCGCTTGCAGCTTCCATCTTTAAGCTGTTAAGAGCTTCCTTAGCCTTTTTGTTTGCCATTGTTAACACCCCTCTTTGCTTGTTGAATTTCAACAGAATATATAAAAAGCGTTTGCAGTAATATTTTGTGATATTACACATTTTTTATTTAATGCAATTTTTGGAAAAACAACAATACTCATTTTAGTACCGAAATATATTATGTTGTTTAATTTTATTGTAATATTTAAAAATATGTGATACTATAAAAAAGAAAAAGACTCAAAACGAGTCCTTCTTTTCACAAAAAGAGTTTGAGACAGGGGACGGTTCCTTGTCTTATATAATTAAAATTCTTTTTTAGCAGGTATTTATGAAAAAAATAATTTCGTTGTTATTAATAGTGCTTTTGCTATTCAGCCTTTCTTCCTGCACTACAAGTAAGCAAATCAAGTCAAAAATCAACCGTTTGACTTATTCTATAATAGATGAGGAAGATAAGATTTATTCTTACAATTACTATCCGAATGAGGACAGGGAAGAGCAAATAATCGTTGAGGGCTACGAAAGCATAGAAGCTGTAAAGTATGTTGCCGACGGTTTTTATTGCTTTGGAGCAAAAGGTAAAAACCACTATATTTTATATAAGAATAAAAGCGGTTTAAATGCAATAAAATTGCCTAAAGCAATTGAAGAACTCAAAGAAATTTTTGAGTATAAAGGTAAAGCGTTTTTTATAACCTCAGATGAAGATTGGTACGGCTCATATTTATATGTTGCCGACTTTACATCGGGTAAGCTTCAACTGTTTTGTAAAACGAACGCTGTTCCGGATAACTATTTTGTTGTGAGCGATTATATTGTTATAAGCGAAGACAGCGCAGTGGTTAATCTGTCAACCGCGGGGAGTACCTACAATTACGGCAAAATAAGTATTTTTGACGGTAAAAAGTGGACTTCTTTTTCGGGAATAGAGCCTGTTTTTTATGATGATACTTCTTTTTTATACACAAAAAGAGCAACCGCTTCTGATACAAACGGCTGTTATAAATATAATGTTAAAGAAAAAACCGAAGAAAAAATGCCTTTTAATTATCTATCTTATGATTATAATGTTAATGATACTGTGTTCTTCAGCATAAAGTTTCTTGCACCTGAAACGGTGGTTCAAACCACAGATGAAAGACTAATCACCGCCCGCAATATAAACAGCCCTAAAAAAGTAAAACTAAAGAAGCACAACAACTATAGTATATTATATTTTGATGTTGCTTGATTAATAGAAAAACATAGTTGGTCTGTTATACAAGGGGACGGTTCCTTGTGTTACCCTGTCTTATGTTCAGTCCGATATACCTGTATCTTATGAACAACTTACTCTTTTATAAAAACGCAAAAAAACAGAAAAATCCTTGTGGATTTTTCTGTTTTTTCTTTGTCCTTTTTTCTTGTTTTTGCCGTAGTTACCTGATTTTTCGTCTACTTATTATACCATGCCAAGAAAAATAAGGGAACTACAATGCATTATAGTTTTCAATTTGCGGTGCGGTCTTTTAAATCTTTTTGCCCACGATTTCTTTTTGCGTGATACAGTGCTTTGTTCTGCCGTTTGTTGCCGCGCGGCATTCGTCTAAAGTATTTTGCATTTTTGCGAAGAGGGCGAAAAGTGCCTTTTCAACTTCTTTTGAATCGGTGCTGTATGTTACGACAAAGCGCTCTTTTTCTATCGTCATATCTTTCACGGCGTCGTGCTTGCGATATTCCATTTGTTGCATATCCGAAACCATAGTCGGTATTTCGGAGAGCAAGTTTGAATTTCTTGCGGCAGTGATGTCAATTTCGTCTGAAAGGCGGATAACAGATGCGAGGTAAGGCAGGCTGACCGTGTTTCCGTTCGGCACTTTCAGTGCGAGCGGATAGGCGGCGGTATCTTTCAGGTCGGTTTTTCTGTGACCGCGTGATATCTGAATAATTGCTCTTAAATGCTCTTTTGAGGGGATATCGAAAAAATCGGCGTATTTGGCTATAAACCTGCCGGAAAACTCGTTGTGAAAGTCGCGGATGATTTTTCTTGCATTAGTTGAGGAGTGCGTTTGAAAATAATCTCCGAAATCAATTTCTTTTACAAATTCATCGAAATCTTTTTTGCTGATTCCCATTCCTGTATCATGAAAATAGCACGCAACGAGCAGACAATATATCTCGTCGGCATTCATCTTTTCAATTTGTGAACCTATGATTCT